>JAGHYV010000031.1 GCA_017743475.1 Roseiflexus sp.
AGGGAATTGCCGCATTTGGCATTGCAAGTTGCGGCTTGGCAGCAATTGATGGCGAGCCAGTATAGCGAACAAAGAAGGGCCGCGATTTATTATAGCATATCGATTCTGTTCTTCCAGTTGACGACCATGCCCGGCGACGGTACAATGTGATACCGCTGCGTGTGGATTGTGTGACAGCGTTTCTCCGCAGCATTGTATATCTCATCATTCGCACTTCTGATGTCAATAATATGCTGACAATCTCGCGCGCTTCGATGCCGATCCCCATCCCGTTGCAGATCCGAGCAGCGCGCATGGATGATATTTATCCCATCCTGCGGTTGCACTGCGAAGCGTTCGCCGATAAGTTCGGCGCCGCCTTCGGCGTTCGTGGTACAGCACGCGGTATCGAGGCAATGGCAGAAGCCTGGCGTCGCCAGGGACGCAGCGCCCTACGCGGCATGTTCGTCGCAGACTCTGACGGGCTTGTTGTTGGCACTATCTCGCTGCGCACCTGGGATATGGCCAGCGATACTAGTGGCGCTGCAGAAATTGCGTTTCATCAGGTGTTGGGCGTATGGGGCGCAGTACGTTCGATCTTCGCGCTGTCGCTGCTCGATCATACCATTGAGCGGAGCGAGGGGTATATCACCGATGTGGCTGTGCTCGCCCGTTACCGGCGCAACGGCATTGCGCGCGCATTGCTCGATCACGTGGAACAGGAAGCCCGCCAGCGCGGCAAAAAGTTTCTGGGGTTGTACGTCAGTGCTTCGAACACACCTGCTCGTCGCCTCTACACCAGCGCTGGCTTCGTCGATTATCGAACGCGCCGCTCCTGGCTCGCCGGTCTCATTCTTCATCAGCGAAGCTGGATTTACATGCGCAAGGACCTCGCCTGAGGTCCTTTTCTTTCTGGTTGTGCAAACCCTTTGAACATAAGGAGCAGACAATGAGGTCTGATCGTGACAATCCGTTCCGGATCGCCCAGGAACAGTTCGACCGCGCCGCAGCCCTGCTCGATCTGCCCGACAATGTGCGGGAGGTACTGCGTGTTCCACAGCGCGAATTGACCGTCCGTTTTCCGGTATTGATGGACGATGGTTCGACCCGCATCTTTACCGGTTATCGGGTACAACACAACCTAGGGCGCGGGCCAACTAAAGGCGGCATCCGGTATCATCCAAGCGTTGATATCGACGAAGTGCGCGCGCTGGCAATGTGGATGACCTGGAAATGCGCGCTGGTCAACATTCCCTATGGTGGTGCAAAAGGAGGGGTGGTCTGCGATCCGGCGACGCTGTCGTTGGGTGAACTCGAACGTCTGACACGCCGCTTCGCGACCGAAGTCGCCATCGTGGTTGGCAGCGAACGCGACATCCCCGCGCCCGATGTCAATACCAATTCGCAGATCATGGCGTGGTTTATGGATACTCTCTCAATGCAGCAGGGACATACAATCAACGCCGTCGTCACCGGCAAACCTGTGCAGGTCGGCGGTTCGCTGGGGCGCAACGAAGCGACTGGTCGCGGTGTCAGCCTGATGGTGCGTGAATGGGCGCGGCGCCAGCAGCGGCGCCTGGAAGATCTGCGTGTGGTAGTCCAGGGTTTCGGAAACGTCGGCAGTGTGGCGGCGGCGCTCATCGCGGCATTGGGATGCAAAGTGATCGCAGTCGGCGACGCCAGCGGCGGATATCTGTGCCGTGATGGGCTGAATATCACCGGGATGCGTCGGTACGTTGATCGACATCCACGCCGCCTGCTGGAAGGATACAGTGCTCCTGGCGTTGAACGCATCGATAACAAAACGCTGCTTGAAACGCCGTGTGATGTCCTGGTTCCAGCGGCGCTGGAGAATCAGATCACTGATCAGAACGCAGATCGCATCCGCGCCACGCTCATTGTCGAAGGCGCGAACGGACCAACAACGCCGCAGGCAGATGCAATTCTCGAAGAGCGCGGGATTACGGTCATACCTGATATTCTCGCAAATGCAGGCGGCGTCACTGTCAGTTATTTCGAGTGGGTCCAGGGGTTGCAATCGTTCTTCTGGAACGAACAGGACGTGAACCAGCGCCTGGAGCAGATCATGGTCAACGCCTTCGAGCAGGTATGCGATCTTGCAGATCGGCGTGGCATTTCCCTCCGTTTAGCGGCATACCTCCTGGCAGTGCGTCGAGTTGCCGATGCCAATCTCATTCGCGGTTTGTACCCCTAGATTCCTTTCCTCTCTACGTATCCTTCTCACGCTCCGCAGCGTTTTCTTTATGTAGCGCCCGGTAGCCTGCCATACCCGTCTTCCCTGCACCGCACGACTTCTTGCATCGTCCTGATCGGGCGGCTGGGCGCGACACTATTTGTTAGTGTCGGATGCATGGGAGGAGCGCAATGAAGGATTTGTGCCGTGGGTACATTCTAGTGGTCGAAGAAGATCACGACCTTGGACGATTGTTCGAAGCGGTGCTGGCGATCGATGGATACCACGTCACCGTGACACCCCACATCTACGAAGCGCACCGCATACTCAGTCAGCGAGAACCCGACCTGATCATCTTCGACTGGTCGCTGCACAATGCTGCCGGATATGTGTGGGTCGATGAACTGCGCACAACCGCACATACCGCACACATTCCGATCCTGTTGGTCTGCGGTATGCAACCACCGCGCAGCATCTACGAAATGCTGGCAAGCGCAGGTGTGCCGATCATCGAAAAACCGTTCGATCTGATCGCCTTTAACCGCTGCGTTGCAGCGCTGATACAACCGCACGCACGTGCGATTGGCGCCTGACGTTTACGTTGCGCCGCCAAAGAAGGCCACGATGCCAAAACGCACGAGCCGCGCCAGAAAGACAGCGCTGAGGAAGATCCAGTACGGCAACCCCATCGCGCCTGCCGTAAGACCGGCAACATCGAACGCCGGATTGGGCGGCGCCGAGAGTACAAACAATACCACAAACGCGCGCCAGGGATGTTCGAGCTGGCGCTGCACCCAGCGATAGAACCGCGTCTGTTCAACGACCCCGCGCCCCGACCGCCCCACAAAGAAACTGACCGACTCGCCAATCACCGAACCAAGCGCGCCAGCAATGCCAACCCCGACCATGCTCAGTCCGGGCGAAAGCGCTGCTACCAGCCCAAAGTAGGGAATGGGCACCACAATCGTTGCGTTGGAAATAAGGGTGATCAGAAACACCCCGATATACCCCAGCGATCCAAGACGATAGGCAAGGTCCGGCGGTATCATCAGGTACGCGATAATATTCAGGGCAATCGCAATGGCAGCAACCAGCACCGGGCGTATCCAGGGACGCTTTTGCGGAGCGATCGCGATCTCCTGGGTGCGCGTCACGCGGCTTTCAGCTTCTGACACGTTGTACCTCTACGATATGAGCCTATCCTTTACGACGGCGCCAGAGCAGCACGCCGCCAGCTGCCAGCGCCACAACAGCCAGCGTGAGCAGAAGGGTCAGATCAGGAGGAGTGACAGGCGGCGTCGATTCGGCAGCTGGCTTTGGTTGCGCAAGATCAACCGTTCCCGGCGACGAAATCGCTGGCGTAGTCACGATGGTTGGTTGCGGAGCAACTTCGGGAAGCGCGGCGACTTCCGGAGTTGTGATAACTGTCGCATATGCCTGGGGTGCAACCGGTCCCGATCCATCATCGAGCGCCGCTGGCGCTGCTGCTGTGTCGCTGCGCTCTGGAGTCGGTGCACTTTCGCGCAGTTCTAAAGGAGGCGCTGGCGCATTTGTGGGGGCGACAACCATTGGCGCCGATGCCGGGGCGCCGCTCCCCAGCGAACCGATCACGCTCAACGTTCCGATTGCAGCGACCAGCACAGCAGCAAACACGCCAGCAACCTGAAGCAACCGCCCCCAACCCAGTCGTGTCGCAGGCGGTCGTTGCAGCGCAACTTTTGCCGGATCGAGCGTAAATGAGCGTGGCGGGCGCACTGGCTCAAGGTCGCGCAGCGCCTGCACCGTTGCACGCAACTCCTCATACGCCAGCCGCAGATTCGCCTCATTATCGAGGCGGCGCTCGATTTCACGACGCTCTTCGGCGCTCAACTGCCCATCGATGTAAGCAGAGATCAACTCCAGGTCGCGATCGTTCAGCTGTGGCAGTTGCGTCGTCATCTTACATCTTCATCAAAGCGAGGCATATCCGTATCAATCCCTCGCTCCTGTTTTACTCTTCCCCCTTATGACGAAACCGCAGCGGCAGAAGTTCCCCCTGGCGCAGCACGTCGCGCAGGCGGGCGCGCCCACGGCTAAGCCGCGACTTGATCGTTCCCACATTCGCGCCAGTCACTTCAGCAATCTCTTCATACGTTAACCCTTGCAGGTCACACAGAACAACAACCAATCGCTGATCGACCGGCAGTTGCGCCAATCCCGCCTCGATAGCGCGCGCGAGTTCACGTCGCAGCGCAAATTCATCCGGCGACTCGGCGGTATTGGCAAGTTGAAGCGGTGCAGCTTCTTCCGGTGTGGTTTCGACCGCAGCATCGAGCGATACAATCGAGCGTCGCTGACGGGCGCGCAATGCATCGTAACAGACGTTGGTTGCAATGCGCAGCACCCACGAACGAAACGATCCGCCGCGGAACGCGCGTAGGTGGCGATATGCCGACAGAAACGCATCCTGCGCCGCATCCGCAGCGCTGTCGGCATCACCGAGCAACCGATAGCACAGGTTGTAGACCCGCCCTTCGTACAATCGCACCAGCGCGTTGAAACTCTCGATATCGCCGCGCTGCGCAGACTCGACCAAGCGCAACTCTTCGTTTGCCACCGAATTCGCTCCCGCCGTATGATCCAGGGCAGGTGTATTATAACCAACGTTGAACATTGAACGTTCAACGTTGAACGTTCAACGTTGGTTAACGCTCACCGGATACCGGCTGACATCCCACGTTTCATCTGTTTCATCTTCCTTCAACGCCTTCTTCAACCTCAACCGCACCGTCGTTCCGCGCCCTGGTTGCGAGTCGATCGTCAAAGCAGCGCCGATCGTCCGTGCCCGCTCGTGCATCGAGAACAGTCCAAAATGATTCTTTTGCTCCGATTGATTGGGGTCAAACCCCCTTCCGTCGTCGGATACCTCGCATTCCCAGCCATGTTCATCGGCGGCGATGGTCACCCGCAAAAGACGGGGATGGGCATGCTGCAACGCATTGACCACCGCCTGCTGAACGATCCGGTATGCCTGGCGTGCAGTCGTATCGTGCAACGGATAGGCGACTCCGGCGCCGTTGATGATACATGGCACATTGTACAGGGCGCAGATTTCTTCGGTAAACGCCTGGATCGCCAGCCCCAAGCGGGTCGCACCGACAAGCGGCGGTTGCAGGCGGCGCATAATGGCACGCAACTCTTGCGCCGTTTTGATGGCGCGCTGCCGATATGTTTCACAGACACTGATGGTTTCGTCAACAGGATCGCCCGCCTGCACGCGACGCTGGATTTGCGCCAATCCCAGCGGAATGGCACACAAAAATGGCATGACGCCATCGTGAATTTCTTGCGCAATGCGCTCACGCTCCTGTTCCTGCGCAGCGATCATCAACGCCGGCACTGCCAGAAGACGCTGAATCTGCGCACGAATATGCATTGCATTCGCCAGCATGGTTGCGAGCAGTCCGATCAACCGTTCATCTTCCTCGTCGAACGGCTCCTGCGTGCTCCGCGAACCAACGTACAGCGTCCCCAGTTGTTCACCTTCACTTATGAGGACACGAGTAATTGCAGGCGATCCAGGAAGGGAGAACGAAACTTCGCGTGCAGCGGATACGCGACGCATGTCTACCCCGGTTCCGGTTGCCAGCCATACTCGATCCGGCGTCAGCGCGGGATGCACCGCCGCCCAATCGCACATCACTGCCGTGTGCACTAGGGCTGCACCATGCTTTGCTGCATCTTCGAGGTTCGACACCTCGTTCATGCGGGTGGCAAAGTCGAGCGTTACCTGATAGTGATGGTGATGGCGCAAAAAGAAGCGTCGATACAAACGCCGAAATGGATTGTCGGTATGCCAGAAGACGGTCGTTGCGAACGTGGCGAACCACAGCGCCATAAACATGAGACCATCCACCGGCATGCGGATGATTCCGATCAGCACCACGACCATCACAGCACACGCGACTGTTGCGCTGATATAGATCATCGCCAGGCTGTCCAGCACGCGACTGCGACTGGCAAAATGCTGGTAGCGCAGCATGACATATGCGATACCGGAGCAGAGGATGACCAGAAAGAAGAGAAATGGCTGGAACGACGTGCCCAAAGGTGCACGGTACGTCAGCAGATAGTATGCGCTTGCCAGGGTCAACGGTCCTGCGCCAATCCCCCACGACAGCAGTAACACCCGCATCTGGTCGGCTATTGCCCGGTCACCGCGCCATACCCACCATCCCGCACGCAGCAGGAATGATCCCAGTCCAATGAGCATGGTTATACCGTTGATCGTCGTCGCAATCCCCGGAGCGTCGCCGCGCCACGGACGCAGCAGCGGCACGAATGCCAGCATGCTATCCAGGTGCAGGATCATCGCCGTCAGACCGACAGGATGGAGCGCAAAGCGCAGGGGCGCAAACCGGGCCAGGGGACGAGGAGTGAGCAGCGCCAGATGGTAGAGGAACGGCCCGATCCAGGCCATGCTGATCACGATGGTGAAAGCGGTGTAATATCGGCCCTGTTCATCATTCAAGCCGTGATACAACCCAACAATCGCCAGCGCCAGGGTAAGAAATAATGCAGCAGAAGTCTGGTTCACTTCAGCATGAGGTTGCGCCAGCAGCACAATGAGCGCCAGCATCCAGACGAACAGGGCGATCGGCAGGATGCCAAACTGAAGCTGCAACACGTGCAGCCACGTTAACCGGAGCGCGGCAACTTGGACAGGAAATCGCTCAGCGCCACGACGCACCTCCACATCAACCAGGTTTCTGCCATCCTTCGCATCAGCATAGCGCTCAACTTCGGACAGGGGCCAGTGGTAGGCTGAAATGCCATTAATCGTTTCGATACAATCCCCGGTTTGCAGCGAACCATCAGCCATTGCGGGCCAGGAGGGCGGCGTGATTGGCGACACGGCATGGCAGCGAATCGCGTCCTGCCAGATAGGAAGGACGCCTATCGACGGTTTCCCGATGAGACTAAACGAACTGGAAAAACTGATCGCTCCAGCAATTATCGGCGCCACTGCAAAAATGAGCAGAATCGTCGCCTGCCAGGGGAGGTGTTGTCGTTGAAGGTGCATAGCAGGTAGGGTGTCTTGCTGATGATACACTGTAACGGAAGATACCAGTTGCAATTGCGCGCATCACATCTGTGTTGAACAGGATGCTGTTCAGACCAGGCGCACCGTTCAGGCGAACTACGCCGTAGCGCTTTGTCGCGCAGACTGCGAAACGGGCAATCCTCTGCCAGGTGCCAACGATGACGCGCTCCTTCCCGAAACGCCTGCGCCTCCTGGCGCGGGCGCCAATTATTGACACTCACATGCCGTTGCGGGAGAGTGAGAGTATGACTCCCGCACGTCGACATTTGACTGGAGATGGCTATACGCTGTACCTGCACGTTAGCGTGGAAGCGACGTTGTATGCAGGGGCAGATTCGCTGAGACTGGTTTGTGACCAGAGCAACAGGTCGTGAGTTGAGTTGTGCGTACATTCCAGTATATGTTGGGCAACGTGCCGGCAAGATAATTACACCGCTACTGGTATTGCTGAAAGGAGGTCAAATACGCAGACGCCTTATAATTCCAGTATACTATGCCCACCGAACCAGGTTAGTAACAAGTACTCTACTGACGGGCGCATGACCAGCAAGAGGCTGCTTATGACCCGGAAGAAGATCAAACCAGAGACGATTCCTCCTCATGGAGCAAAGAATGCGAAACGCAGGCAACTCCTGGGCGCCACGCTGCAATCGTTTCGACAGAACATGTAATCATCTTCATGCTGTGGACAATACGATCTGCCATGGTTCGAACACGTCATGGATATGGTGCTATATCGACCAATGTACGAAGAAAAGCCTGCCTCGCAGTTGACGCAGCATTTACCATGTTTATGTCACTCAATACGGGAAATGGCACCAGAAGGGTACTTTACCGAATCTGACGATGAACGGTGATCAGGAGATCAGGAATCTGTCATGCATCATCCTGATACACCTTATCAACCTGGTGAATATGCGATTAAGAATACGCTTTTCCTCCTTCCCGGTTGCCAAAGGTGACCGTACTGCCGCTCTGATCGGACGCAGTCCGCTGATAGCGGCGCTAGCTGCAGTCCTAGTTGGTCTTGCCGGAGGCGCGATAGTGGCATTCGCGCCGTTCTGGCTTGGATTTGCAGCCCTGGCAGCCCTGGCAGGAGTCTACGCCATTCTGGTCGATACCCGTGTCGGGCTTGCGACCGTCATCGGGATCGCAACAATCGTGCCCTTCGCAACGCTGCCGTTCCGGGCGGTGATCACGCCAACCCTGCTGACCCTGGCGCTTGCGGCGTTGATGGGGGTCTGGATCCTGCGGATGCTGGTGCGCGGTGATGAGCGGGTGACGATCACACCGATTGGGATGGCGCTGATCGGCTTTCTGGGCATCACCCTGTTTGCTTTCGTGCTTGGCTCAAATGCCAGTCCGGAACCGTCGCTATTGCACAACTACGTCAAATTCGCGATGGCGACTCTGTTCTTCTTCAGCGTCGTCAACTGCGTGCGCGACCGGCAAACAGCGCGCTGGGTCTTCCGTTTTCTCATTATCGGTGCGGCGCTTTCGGCAATGATCGCGCTGGTGTTGTATGTCATTCCCGACCAGCTGGCGCTTCAGATTCTGGTGTCGTTTGGGCGTATTGGCTACCCCACCGAGGGACGCGTTCTGCGCTATGTTGAAGACGATCCGAATGGATTGATGCGCGCGATCGGTCTGTCGGTCGATCCCAACAGTTTTGGCGGCATGCTGGCGCTGATCGGGGCGCTGGCAGTGACGCAACTGGTCAGTGAACATCCGGCGCTGCCGCGACGCATGCTGCTCGTTGCTACAGGCATTATTCTGCTGGCGCTGTTCCTGACGTATTCGCGTGCGGCGCTGGGTGGTATGATCGTCGCCGCTATGTATGTGGCAACGCTGCGTTACCGACGGCTCTGGTGGGTTATTCTGGCAGCTGGCGCCCTGGCTGCCATTCTATTCATCGGGCTTGGGGTCGGTGAGCGTTTCGTCGAGCGGATCGTCGAAGGGGTGCAGTTCCGCGACCGAGCGAACCAGATGCGCCTGGCGGAATACCAGAATGCTATCGCCATTATTCAGGCATATCCGGTGTTCGGCATCGGCTTCGGTCAGGCGCCGGAGATCGACCTAGTTGCAGGAGTATCGAGCATCTATCTGGCAATTGCTCAACGCACTGGTCTCGTTGGTCTGACCACATTTCTGGGAATTATGATCTGGTTTTTCGTGCGAAACTGGCGCGCTTTGCGTACTGCCAGCGTGATTGGCGACGAAGAACGGGTCGCATGGCTAGTGTCGTTGCAGGCGGCGCTGGCTGCTGCGCTGGCAGTAGGGCTGCTCGATCACTACTTCTTCAATATCGAGTTCAGCCATATGAGTGCGTTGCTTTGGGGAACGGTAGGGCTGGCAGTGGCAATTGAGGAAATGGAGGGTAAAGGTTGAAGGTTAGAAGGTGGAAGGTTGCAGGTGGAAGGTGGAAGTTTGGGCGTTGAACATTCAACGTTTAACCTTCCACTTCAACGTTCAACTCATATAATACTCACGTCGCAGCACGACAACAGGGAGGCGTATCTATGACTGCTACCATACTCGACGGACGGGCACTTGCAAAAACGCTTCGCGAAGAGCTGCGTGCCGATACTCAGGCATTCATTCAGAACAACGGCATCGCCCCTTCGCTTGCCGTTGTCAAAATTGCAGGCGATCCCGCCTCTGACCGCTATACACGCACCATCCGCAAAGGATGTGAGGAAATCGGCATAACCTTCACCGAACACACTCTGCCGCCCGAAACGACCCAGGCGATGCTCGAAGAAACGATCAGCGCACTAAGTTTCGACCGAACAATCCATGGCATCCTGTTGCACCTGCCGCTGCCACCGGGACTGGACTCTGCCCGCGCTATTGCGCAGATCGATCCGACCAAGGATGTTGATGGCGTGCATCCATACAACGCAGGACTCCTCGCCATGGGGCGACCGGGACTGATTCCCAACACTCCGGCTGGTGGTATGGAACTGCTGCTGCGCAATAACATTCCACTCAAAGGGCAGCACGCAACGGTTGTCGGGCGCAGTGTCGTGGTGGGGAAGCCTATGGCACTGCTGCTGCTGAATGAGCATGCCACCGTCACCATCGCCCATTCGCGCACAAAAGACCTGGCAGCAGTCGTGCGCGGCGCCGACATTGTTGTTGCTGCCACCGGCAAGCCCGGCCTGATCACCGGCGATATGATCAAACCCGGCGCGGTTGTTGTCGATTTTGGCGTCAATGTGCTCGAAGACGGGCGCGTAGTTGGGGACGTAGACTTTGACAGTGTTGTCAGGGTTGCTTCTGCTATTACGCCGGTTCCTGGCGGTACGGGACCGGTGACCAACGTGATGTTATTGCGGAATGTTCTGCGCGCAGCACAACAGCAGATGGCGCGCCATCATCATTGAGATGCGCGCCGTCGGTGCTGCTGTAATGCTCGCCGCGACGCCAGGATAGGAAGCAGGCATCTGTAGGAACGGGCAGCGCACTACTGCGTTCGCCCTCAGTAATGCAACGCAACCAGCAAGCGCGCTACACTGCTACCCCTCCTGTCAGAACCCGCAGTCTGTGTGCTATAATGTATGTTGGGAACAGTGCCGGGTTGTGTAATGGCAGCACGGCGGACTTTGGATCCGTCTGTCCAGGTTCGAATCCTGGCCCGGCAGCCACGGCGATGGGACAAGCGCGGGGGATCACCTTGTCGCCCCTTCTTCATAACAGTGCGATTGGGAGTTGTTGTTCTTGCTGCCGGTGAAGGCACCCGTATGCGGTCGGCGCTGCCTAAAGTGCTGCACTCACTCTGCGGTCGGCCGCTGCTTGGTCACATCCTGGCAGCCGTCGATATGCTGCAACCGGCGGTTAGCGCAATCGTGCTTGCCCCAGATACGCTCGATACAGTGCGCACCCGCTTTGGCGACCGATATTGCTATGTTGTGCAGGCCGAGCGGCTGGGAACAGGGCACGCAACGCTCCAGGCGCGCTTGAACCTGCGCCATCAGTGTGATGATGTACTGGTACTGGTCGGAGATGCGCCGCTAATCCGTAGCGCCACCCTGCAACGCCTCGTAGCGCTGCGCCGTGAATGCGGTGCTTTGGTCGCCTTCCTGAGTTTCATTGCAGAACCGCCAACCGGATATGGTCGGGTGGTGCGGAATGCGGAAGGCAATGTGATCGCCATTGTCGAAGAACGCGACGCCACCGATGCCCAACGCGCTATCACCGAAGTCAACAGCGGAATCCTCTGCTTCGACGCGGAATGGATGTGGCCCGCGCTTGACCGTGTGCAACGCAGCCCGGTGAAAGGTGAGTATTACCTGACTGACCTGATTGCGCTAGCAATTGCCGATGGCGGCGTCGGTGCAGTGCAGGCGCTCATCGCAACCGACCCGACCGAAGCGTTCGGGGTGAATGACCGCGTGCAACTGGCGCAGGCGGAGCGCATTCTACGCACCCGGCTGCTCGACACGCTGATGCGCAGCGGCGTGACCGTCATTGATCCTGCGGCAACGTATGTGGATGTTGATGTGGTCGTCGGGCAGGATACGACGCTTCTGCCGGGAACGATGCTGCGCGGGGCTACCCGAGTGGGAGCAGGCTGTATTATTGGTCCCCATACATCGCTGATTGATACGATCGTTGCTGATGGTGCACATGTGCGCTACACGCTTGCCGAAGGAGTTGTGATACCGGCGCATGCTCTCATTGGTCCGTTTGTCCATCTGCGTGGCGCGCAGGATGGCACCGGCACATTCTATCAGGCATAACACATATGGAAGGGCGTCTTCAGATCTTTAGCGGCAATGCGAACCGGCCTCTGGCGCAAGAGATCGCGTCATACCTGAACATCAACCTCGGTCGCGCCACGGTCGGCACATTCAAAAACGGCGAAACGCGCGTCAAGGTCGAGGAGAATGTGCGCGGCTCCGATGTGTTCGTCGTCCAGCCAACCTGCACTCCAGTCAACCACAACCTGATGGAGTTGTTAATCCTGATCGATGCGTTGCGGCGTGCATCGGCAGCACGGGTGACGGCGGTCATTCCCTACTACGGGTATGCCAAGCAGGAAAAGAAAACTACGGGTCGTGAGCCGATCTCGGCAAAACTGGTCGCCAACCTGATCCGCACCGCTGGCGCTGATCGAGTGCTGACGATGGATCTGCATGCGCCAGCGATCGAGGGGTTTTTCGATATTCCGGTCGATCATCTGCAAGCCGGTCCTATTCTCGCCGAGCATATTCGGAGCATGAACCTGCCACGCCTGGTGGTAGTCTCTCCTGATGCTGGCGGCGTAGGGCGAGCGAATAGTTTTCGTGAGCGGATCGGCGCCGGGCTGGCGATCATTGCTAAGCAACGCCCGCAACCCGACGTAGCTGAGATGCTTGATATGGTCGGCGATGTGGAAGGGAAGACAGCAGTAATTGTAGATGACATGATCTCAACCGGGGGAACGCTGGCAGAAGCAGCGCGCGTTTTGCGTGAACGTGGCGCGAAGGCGGTGTACGCCTGCGCTACTCATGGCATTTTTGCTGGCGATGCCACTGAGATTATTGCCCGATCAACGCTGGTTGAAACTATCGTCACAAACACTATTCCACTCCCCGAAGGATGCCGTGAAGCGCGCATTCGCGCGATCAGCGTTGCACCCCTGTTTGCCGAAGCCATTATGCGCATTCATAAGGATCTGTCGTTGAGCGCACTGTTCTCGTGAGAAAACCCGACATCGCACGACCGCACGGTTGAGGATTAGCACGTTGGACGTTGAAACTGGCCTGGTTCTGGCAGGTATTATCGGCTGTCTCCTGCTCCTGGCATTCACGTCAGCGGTCGATACTGCAATGACCGCGATTGGACGCCATCGCCTCGGGTTGCTTCACGAGAGCGACAGGCAGCGTGCACAATTGATCGACCGCCTGCTTACCGAACCGTACCGCTTCAAAGCGACCATTCTGCTTCTCAACAGTGCTGCGACCATTGCTGCGACTGCACTGATGTTGCGCTTATGCGCTGGTCAACCGCTTCAGTGGCAGATCGGTGCACTTGGCGGATTATTGTTCCTTATTCTGATCTTCGCCACAGCATTGCCCAAGGCGCTGGCAATCAGCAATCCCACCCATGCTGCGCAGGCGCTTGCCGGTCCGATGGCGCTCAGCGCCCGCGTGCTGGCGCCGTTGATCTGGGTGGTCGAACTGCTTACCCGCCCGTTCATCCGCGTCGCCAGCGGTCAGGCGGCGCCACAGATGCCGCTGGTGACCGAAGAAGAACTGCGTCTGCTGGTGAATGTCGGCGAAGAAGAAGGGTTGATCGAGCCGGATGAGCGGGAAATGATCGAGGGCATCTTTTCCTTCGGCGATACAACCGTGCGCGAAGTTATGATCCCACGGGTCGATATTGTCGCACTCGAGGAAACGGCGTCCATCGATGAGGCGCTGAATGTGATCATCGCCAAAGGACATTCGCGTATTCCGGTATACCGCGAGACCATCGATCATATTGTGGGGATTCTGTACGCCAAAGATCTGCTGCTCTGGTTGCGCTCCGGGCAGCGAGAGGCGTCAATAGGATCGCTGCTGCGAACCGCGCATTTCGTCCCCGATACGATGAAAGTCGATGCCCTGCTCAAGGATTTGCAAGCGCGCAAAGTGCACCTGGCGATCGTCGTCGATGAGTACGGCGGCACTGCCGGGCTGGTTACCATCGAGGATGTGATCGAAGAGATCGTCGGGGAAATTCAGGATGAGTACGACGTCGATGAGCAACCGATCACAGAACTTGGCGCTGGCGATCTGGAGGTGGATGCACGCGTTCCGATTGATGACATTAATGATCTGACCGGTCTGCACCTGACGTCGGAAGAGTCAGATCGGATCGGCGGGATTGTGTTCGAGCGCCTGGGTCGTGTGCCAAAGGTTGGCGACACGGTACACCTGGATGGCGATGTGACCATCACAGTGCTTTCGATGGATGGGTTACGCCTGCGGCGACTGCGTCTGCAATACCGTTTACCGCAGGAAAACGAAATTCACGCTGTGCGCAGCAATGCGGATCAGGAACATGCACACCCTAACACCTGATCTTGCCAACCTCCTCACCGTCGCTGCCACTGCACGCCAACGAGCGTACTGCCCATATTCACGGTTCGCCGTTGGCGCTGCGGCACTGACAGCGTCGGGAGTGACGTTTCCCGGATGTAACATCGAAAACGCTGCGTACCCATCGACAATCTGCGCCGAACGGGTGGCGTTGTTCAACGCCTACGCTGCTGGCGAACGCGAGATCGTTGCGCTGGCAGTAATCGCCGATACGCCTGGACCGGTGAGTCCCTGTGGCGGATGCCGCCAGGTGATCCTCGAACTTGCACCGCGCGCTATCGTGGTCATGGCAAACCTGGGTGGTGCGTGGCGCGTGGCATCGATCGGCGAGTTGCTGCCTGATGGATTCTCCTCTACCAGTTTCGACGTATAACCTGCCGTTACTGTAAGCCGGTTACCAACCCGGCATACTTCTCTGCCAGCACCCGCGCCTGTTCATCACTGCTGCCCTCGGCAATGACGTGAAAGAAGGGACCATCGGGATCGGGCAGGATTAAGACCCACTCATCGCCGAGATCGATTTTTACGCCATCAACCTGATCGAGTTTGCGATCCTGGTACTGCTGGTTCAAAATGCGCATGACCTTACCCTTAAATTCCCAGCGGCAGGGAACGCGCGCCTGGCTCATGAAATAGTGCGGCAGATCGCGCACGATCTCCGACAGACGCACCTGTTGCAGCGCCAGCAACTCTACGATCTTGACAATGGCGAACATACCGTCGGCGATGGGATAGAAGGAGGGGAAGATCAGGTTGCCAGCGCCATCGCCGAGCAATAACATGTCGCGATGAGCAGCCGCCGTTCTCATCAGCGCACCAAGCGTGGCGCGTGTGCGCACAATCTGACCGCCGTAGCGGGCTGCTATTACTTCAAATGCGCGTGGCGCCGTCACTGGCACTGCAACCGCGCCGCCGCCGTTGACCGCCATTGCCAGCGCGGTGACCGCCGCCAGCGCCTGCATCCCCGGCAAGCGTCGTCCGGTGTCGTCCACCAGGAAGAGTTTCTCGCCGCTTGCATCGAGCCGGGCGCCCAGCGACGCTTCGAGTACTGGCGTAATGCGCGCCAGCCGTTCCATGCCAGCCTCGAACTGTTGCGGCGTCTGGAAGAGCAGTTGCGCATCGAGGTTGGCATTCAGTTCAACCGCTTCGATATGCAGGCGACGAAGAATCGCTGGCAGGAAGTTCGAGGTGTTCGCATTGGCGTAATCGATCACCACTTGAAAATTGCGCGCAATACTGGCAAGCGCATCAGGGCGCAACGCTCCAAGGAACATGTCGGTGTAGATCTGATTGATATGCTCAACCTCGTTGATGCGACCAATTTCGTCGAGATAGACCCGCCGGTAATCCTCACGGAAAAAGACCCCTTCGATCTTGCGCTCGGTAGCGGTGTCAATATCGAGTCCATCGGCATCGAAGAACTTGATATCCACCACGCGATTATCGAGCGGCGACAGGCGAACGTGAACACCACCGGCAGCATTGATCGCCCGGGTGATGACACGTGCGACCGGTAGCGGCACATCGTGCAATTCGGCAACGTGCACCCCGGCAGACGGCAGGCCAGCGACCAGGCCACGCTTAATCATGCGCGGCGTGTAGTGCGTATCGCGACTAGTTGTCACCACTGCGCCACGCGGCAGCGTCGCGCCAAAGGCAGCGCCAAGCCGGGCACCGAACTCCGGCGTCAGATCGATATTGACCAGTCCCGATATTCCCGACCGACCGAACAGTACGCGACGTCCCTGCGACCCCCAGATAATGCTGGAACTGATCGTTGCGCCTTCCTCAACCTCTTTGCTGGGCCAGATTTTGACGTTTGCACCAATAACCGCACCGGCATTAATGATCGTCTGGTCGCCAACCACTGATCCCTCAAACAACACCGCGCGGCTTTTGATGTTGCACTGCCGCATGACAATGGCGCCACGTAGTTCGGCGCGCTCGCCGATGTACGAGTTGCGCCAGATGATCGACCGATCAATCGTTGCGCGTGTGTCGATAATGGTATAGTCACGAATAGCTGAAGGACCGTGGATGATGACGCCACTCTTGATCTTGACACCATGCCCCAGGAAAACAGGGCCATGGAACTGTGCGTCGGGCGCTATCTCCACATCTCCCTCAACCCACACCTCATCGAAGATGCGCTCGCCAGCGCGTGGCAGATTGACCTTGCCCTGCATATAGTCGCGGCTGGCACGCATGTATTCTTCGATAGTGCCAATGTCCGTCCAGTATCCCTCAGCGACGTATCCGATCGGGATGTTGCCGCTACGCAGCATCCTGGGAAAGACATCCTTCGACCAGTCGGTGAAGGCGCCTTTTTCGATATAGCGGAAAATTTCTGGAGTGACAACATAAATGCCAGTATTGACCGTATCGGAGAAGACTTCACCCCAACTCGGCTTTTCGAGGAACTGACGCACATACCCGCGTTCATCCACTACCACGACACCATAATCGAGCGGGTTGGGCACGCGGGTCAGGGTAATAGTCGCAGTAGCGCCATGGCTGCGATGAAATTCGATGATTTTGCTCAGATCGAAATCGGTTAGCGCATCCCCAGATATGATGAGAAAAGGCTCGCGGAGAAGACGTTCGGCATTCTTGACGCTGCCAGCTGTGCCAAGCGGCTGTTCTTCGAGCGAATACTCGATATGTACCCCATATGCCGCTCCATCGCCAAAATGATCCTGAATAACATTTGCCAGATATTGAACGGTCATCACAATTTCGGTGATGCCGTGCCGTTTCAACAACTCGATGATATGAGCCAGAACGTGGCGATCTACAATGGGTACCATGGGTTTTGGGCGGTTAATTGTGAGCGGACGCAGGCGCGATCCCTCACCGCCAGCCATAACCACAGCCTTCATTGACGACCTCGCCTTTGATGTGTCAGTTTTTATGCATGGCATCAGTATAGCATGGGGAAGTGCTGCAAACCAGAAGCAGAGACTAAGAACTGAGAAGCGGGAACGGAGAATTGAGAACGGAGAATTGAGAACCGAGAACTGAGGATTGGGGACTGAGAATTGAGAACTGACAGAGAAACCGAGAGTGCGACAGCGCCTCCCGGTTTCCGGTTATCCGTACTGATTTGGCGTAAGACTTCGGTTATCCCTGGCTCTTCCGCAGTTCCTCGACGCGCGCAGCCAGTTGCGCGATCTTCTCGCTCAGTTCATCAATATCGCGCTTGGACGGAATGTTCAACCGGTTGAGAAACTCTTCCATCCCCTGCTCGACTCGGTCACTCACCCTCTCCATGTGCGGGCGATTGGCAGTCAGCCGCTGCTGCATTTCGTGCAGCAACTTCTCAGCGTCTTTCTGTGCGAGTTCGCCGCGCTCCACAAGCTTCTTAACGAATGCCTCAACTTCGTCAAAGGTCATAGCGACAGCGCCAAAGCTGGCGAGCAACAATCGGCGCATACCATCGATGATCCACTTGTTAGCGCTAGGGGCGCTCTCCTCGACTTCGGTGACCTTGACTTCGACTTCCTCGGTCATGGGTGACCTCCTGCTGCTACAGTATGTTTACGAAGGATCATGTCGCGTCCCTCCTTCATAACGCACTGCGTTATGACTGCAGTATAGCACTATTATGGAAGGAAGTCAAGCGATATGCTCCTTACTGTCATTGTAGCAGAAATATTGCGCTGGTACCGGCGCAGCATTCAAAAGGAATATCAGTATTATGCAACCCCGGCCCCATACTGGTTATACGCTCAGTGCACTCGCAGCGGTCGTCTGGGCATCGACAGCACCCGGTCTGGCGTATCTCATGATACAGTATGCAACTCCTGGTTTGACGCTGGCGCTCTGGCGCGATCTGCTATTGGGCTGGTCTGCAGTAGCGGGCTTCTGGCGTTCCGCCCTTCGCTCTTGCGTATTGGCAGGCGCGCCATCGGACATCTTGCGTTGACCGGGATGGTCTCCATCGGCATCTACCACGCTCTTTGGCTCTGGTCGGTGACTCTGAACGGTGCGGCAATTGCCGTTGTGTTGATCTACACTTATCCCGCTCAAGTAAGGTGCATCTGGCGGTGCTGGCACTGGTGCTGGTGGGGTGTGCGCTCGTCGTCCGTGCGTACGATCCTGCAATCCTGCGGATCAGCTGGCTGGGCGCGATAGTTGGCTTGCTGATTGCGCTGACCCATACTGTCTATGTGCTGGCTGGTCAGCGTAATGCACTGTCCATCAGTCCGTGGGCGACGTTGGCGTACACAATGACCTTTGGCTCGCTCACGCTCCTAGCGCTGGCGCTGGCAGCCGATCAATTCGCTCAAATGACGCGATCGTATATCTGGGCAATCGAGACCCCGGCAGCCTGGGCAATCCTGGCAATCATTGCTATCGGTCCAACCCTTGGCGGGTATGCGCTGTTCACCCTTTCGTTGCGTCACGTTCCAGGGAGGTCGCCGGATTGATCTTAATGATCGAAGCGCCAGTCGCCACACTCATCGCCGTCACATTGCTCGGTGAACGCCTCGAAGCCCTGCAAATTGCAGGGATGGGCATGATCCTGGTTGGCGTTGTTCTGCTGCAACTGGTGGCACGGATTGAAGGCGCGCCACAATAAACCGGAGGGCATTTCGGATGGAAGGTGGAAGCGAGCGGACGGCGAGCAGCGTCTGGTTCTCTGTTCCTGGTTCTTCGGCATGTGGCGAAGAATCAGGAAGATAGCTTATCTGTCAGTCACCGTCGTCGCCGGGTATGACCAGACACGAACACTATTGCGACCGCTGCGCTTGGCGATATACAATGCCCGATCAGCGCGATCAATGACGGCATCGAGCGTGACATGATCATCAGGATGATAGACTGCTGCACCGACACTGATCGTGAGCGAAATCGATCCGTAATCGGTCACAAATGGAGCACGCTCAACGGCGATACGCAGGCGCTCAGCAATCTGCCTGGCGGCGTGGATGTTGGTTTCAGGAAGCGCCACCGCAAATTCTTCGCCGCCATAGCGACCGATAATGTCAATAACGCGCAACTGGTTGCGGCAGCGTTCTGCCACGCCGCGCAACACCTGATCACCGGCTGCGTGTCCGTAGGTGTCGTTGACCGACTTGAAATGATCAATATCGATCATGAGGATTGCCAGCGGATGCAACGTGCGTTGACTGCGTTGAAACTCGCGTCTGACATTCTCGAAGAAGGTACGTCGATTCCAGATACCGGTTAGTTCATCAATGGTTGCGTGGCGACGCGCTTCGGCGAACAGATGGGCATTGTCGATGGCAATCGCCGCCGTTGCTCCAAGCAGTTCAAGTGCGCTGCGATCAGCGTCAGTATACGCATATGATCGAGATGCAAGAACAAGAATCGCACCAATGACCCGCCCGCCACGACGCATGACGGCAACGAGCACGCTGCTTCCGCATGCATTATGGTCACAGCGCAGTGATTCCCGGTTCGTGATCGCGTGGTTCGCCAGATCGGCGCACGCTTTGCTGTATGCGCGCCCAACACAGTAGATAACCCCTGCCGGATCCTGCTCACTCATTTTGAGCGCTATCAGAAAGCCATCGCATGGAACCAGTGATGTAGTGGCGCGATAGATCTCGTTGTAGATCTGGTCCAGATCGAACAGGGCACCTAGACGTTGACTCGCTTCGTACAGACGGGTACGCACTTCCGCTTCGCGCCGTGCGGCTTCAAAAAGCCGCGCATTCTCAATTGCAATAGCAGCTGTCGTTGCCAGTTGATCCAGCATCTCAAGGTCACCAGCTGAATACACATACGTGGCGCGCACGTGCACCGACATCACTCCCAATGTCCGGGCGCCGCGCCGCATAATAATCAGCAGGCGCGTGTCTCGACCGCTACCCGTGATGTACAATGATTGTCCACCGGCTATTGCCTGCGCCACTGCATCATCCAGTGTGTGGTTATCCTGATCGGGCAGATCACTGCTGGAGTAGACAGTGTTCAACCGCTCACTGCCGGGATCGACCAGCAATAGCGCGAAGGAATCGCATGGAATGAGCGATGCCACCGCCTGATGAATAGCCTGGTAGAGATGCGGCAGATCGAGGATCGCACCGATCTGTTGACTGGCATTGAACAGCGCCACCCGACGCTGCGCTTCCTGAATGGCTTCCTGATAGTGCCGGATGCGTTCAATGGTCAGTCCTATTTGCCTGCCAATAACCGTCAGAATGTTCAGGTCGTGAACCATGAATGGTTCATCGCGTCCGATACGATAGACTGCAAGGACGCCAATTGGTCGCTCATCGGCAACGACCGGCACACCAACAACGGCGCGTACATCGTGCTCAACAAGTTCGCGCAGCGCGCGCTCGCTGCGATGATAGCCGTTCACCAGTGCCGGCAAACGTTCGTCAATGATCTTCCAGGCAAGCGAGGAACCGCGGGGAAGGCGCAGCCCTTGCAACGACGCTGGTACCCCGAAGGTGTAGCGAAACTCCAGTTTCTCACCGTCCTGTGTGATCAGAGGGAGCGCGCCAGCGTCCGCTTCGACCAGATCAATAACCAGACGCATCACCTCAGGCATGACGATCTCGATGTTGCGCGCACTGTGCAACAGTTGCGTCAGGAGATTGAGCTGTCGTTCGCGTCTGAGCGTCTGCGCAACCGATTCGTGCTCGACACCATCGCCGGTATCAGAAATAACCCGGATAGGGGCTGCGCTGTTCACAGCACGCACCTGAAGCAAAGCATCGGCGGATTGCCGTGTTTCGCTGTGACCTGCCTGGGTCATAGATACAAACTTTCTATGCCTTTGTTGATACCGAGTACAGTGGACTCTTGAACGCGCTCGCCGCCTGTGGTATTGCATGCTACTATGCCCGACGGTATTCGTCTATAGCCATTCGTATATTCAGGATGACGAGTTGATGACAGAAGCACAGACATCTGCGCAGCGGCGGCGCGGTGCAGTGGTGATGCTTGTGATTACCTTCCTCATGTGGAGCGGATTCTTCATGGTCATCCCCCTTATTTCGATACGCTATGTCGATAATCTGGGATGGTCAGCAGGAGCGATAGGACTGGTGCTGGCGATCCGTCAGTTGACGCAGCAGGGATTGACCGTTTTCGGCGGTGCGCTGGCAGACCGGTTCGGCGCGAAGGGATTAATTGTCGTCGGAATGTTCATTCGTGCAGTCAGTTTCGGCATGCTGGCGCTTGCGTCAACCTATCCGCTCCTCGTAGTCAGCACTCTTCTGGCGGCGATCGGCGGCGCGTTGTTCGATTCGCCATCATCGGCAGCTATGGTTGCGCTCACGCGACCGGATGAGCGCAACCGATACTTTGCGGTGCTGGGAGTCGTGCGCAACCTGGGGATGTCCCTCGGTCCGCTTGCGGGCGCGGTGTTGCTGCGGATCGATTTTGCTTTTGTTGCGCTCGCCGCAGCTGGCTGTTTCTTCATCGCTGCAGCTGTGACGTTGCTGCTCCTACCGCCGGTGCAGGTTGCAACCGAACGCAGTGAACTGCTGGCGGGCATTCTGCTTGCGCTGCGCGACCGGCGCTTCATGGCGTTCAACGTGCTGCTGATGGGGTACTGGTTCATGTGGGTACAGTTGACCATATCACTTCCCCTGGTGGCACGCACGCTTGCTGGAACTGCTGATGCCGTGAGCTGGATCTACGCCCTGAATGCAGGAATGGGCATTGTATTGCAGTATCCGGTGGTGCGCATTGCCGAACGCTGGTTGCGCCCACTCCCCGTGTTGCTGATCGGTGTTGCGCTAATGGGATTGGGGTTGGGCAGCGTGGCGCTTGCCAGCACGACCGGGTTGCTGCTAGCGAGTGTGGCGATCTTTTCATTTGGCGCCTTGCTGGCAGCGCCGGGACAACAGACGGTCGCTGCCGAACTGGCGAATCCGACGGCGCTTGGCTCGTACTTCGGCGTCAGCGCGCTGGCGCTGGCGCTGGGCGGCGGGATCGGAAATTATGCCGGGGGGGCGTTGTATAGCCTGGGATACCACATTGGCGCACCAGCACTCCCCTGGCTGGTCTGTCTGGCGGTCGGCATCGGCTCGGCAATCGGTCTGGCGCTGCTCGATCGCCACCTTACCCGTCGTCCGGCGAATGTTGCCGATGCAGCCGTGTCCTGGCGCGATTAGTCAGACATCTGGTCGTCACAACATTGAAGCGCGGCGTTGGTCTGGGGGAAACCGCAGGCAGCGGCGAAGATACGTGGGTGCGTGTACGGGCGGGGAAGCAGGAAGGCCGAGTCTTCCGCGCCTTCCTGCAGTAGAACCTACCTGCCCATCGCCTTGAGCGCCTGCAGGCAACGTCGCACACACTCAAGCGGCGGGTAGGCATAACTTTCCTGCTCCACGATATACCACTCAGTTCCGCCAATCGTCTCGCACAACTCGAACACCTCTGCCCACGACACATCGCCTTCGCCAATCAGTGCAGCATCGCTCGTTGCCGAGTACTCCTTCAGATGGACGGTTCTGGCGCGATCTGGATACCGGCGCAGGAATGGCGCTGCCTGCGCGCCGCCATACAGCGCATTTCCGGTATCAAACTGCATGATGACATCATCGGTAGTGTTGCTGAAGAGCGTATCCCACGGAAGTTCACCCTCCATCGGGACGAACTCAATATGATGATTATGGTAACCAGTGCGCATCCTATACGGCTTGAGCGCTGCCGCAATCTCGTTGAGCGTTGCGGCCGTCTTCAACCAGGCAGCGCGCGAGCTGCGCCACTGTTCCGCCAGACCAGGCACAACCAGCGTGGTATTGCCCAGGACCTGATGAAACTCAACAGTACGCTCACGTTCGTCGCCGATCAGCGTGTCGATGCCGACATGCGCTCCAGCAACCCTTAAGCCATACGCATCGAGCCATCTGCGGATCGTGTGAGCATCGTGACCGTAGTACCCGGCAAATTCGACCACCTCATACCCCATATCCGCGACTGCGGCAAGCACCCCTTGCAAATCGCGCGCAGCATCCTCGCGCACAGAGTACAATTGCAGAGCGATCGGAATCCGCGCCATCGGCGACCCTATCCTTTCTATCGTAGCATGTTGCCCGCTCTGGCAACCTGGCGCCTTGTACCGTACCTGTCAAACGCTCATGTCGATCACGGTTCGCAACGTTGCCAGGCTCACATTGCCACCGCAGATAACGATCGCTGCCGTCTTGCCGCGCATCTCATCTTTGAGTCGCAGATACCCTGCGACCGCAACACCCGCCGACCCTTCAACCAGGGTGTGCTGGGTTTCGATCATCAGACGCATCGCAGCGGCAATCTCGTCTTCGGACACCAGCACCCACTCGTCAACCAGTCTCCGGCAGAGATCGAGCGTTATTGCGTCTGGTTCCACCCCGCCTGCTGTACCATCTGACAGGGTCGGTAGAATGGGCGGAGACACAACTTCGCCAGCCAGCACCGACTCGTACATCGCTGGCGAATTGATCGGCGAACACCCGATAATCCGCACATCAGGCTGCACTGCCTTCATATAGGTCGCAATGCCGCTGACTAACCCCCCGCCGCCAACCGCGACCAGGATAGCATCAAGCCGATCAATCTGACGCGCCAGTTCCACACCGATCGTTCCCTGCCCGCCGATGATCAGCGGGTCGTTGTAGGGCGAAACATAGGTCAGCCCATGTTCGGCAGCATACGCCCGCGCGTACCTTTCAGCGACGACGCAATCATCGCCATACATCCGCACATCGGCGCCAAAGTCGCGCATGGCATCTACCTTGACTGGCGAGGTGTCTTCAGGGACAAAGATTAGTGCTGGCGCACCAAGCATCAGCGCACTATAGGCGACCGCCGCCCCATGATTCCCTGATGACGCTGCTACAATGCCACGTTCACGGACATGATGCGGCAGCGCCAGTAGCATATTCAGCGCGCCGCGCACTTTAAACGATCCGGTCGGTTGAGTGTTTTCCAGTTTTAGCAAAGCCCGGCCACCTGTCAACGCGCCAAGCCGGATCGACTCATCAAGCGGGGTTGGACGAAGCGCGCGCCGCAGCCGCCGGGCAGCGCGCAACACCTCGTGCAGCAGGTCAGTCATGTGCGTACCTTCATTGTTGCGTGCGGGAGCCATTATTCAATGGTGCATTGTATCGGTGAGTGGGCGTTGCGTCAATGCACCCGTGAAAGGTGGTATAATACCATCCCCAGGTTTTTGCACGCCGCTAGCGGTTCGCTCCCCTTGCGGGCGCCTGGAGGTTGTGTCCTGCTCGTCATGATTTTCTTGCGAGCATCTCAAGGAGGCGCTCATGAAGCTTTCGTGCCTTCAGGAAAATCTGAAACGCGGTCTGGCAATCGTCAGCCACGCCGTCGCCGGGAAAAGCACCCTACCGATTCTCAGCAACATCCTGCTTGCCAGCGACGATGGGCGCCTTAAGCTAGCAGCGACCAATCTCGAGATCGGGATCACTTGCTGGATCGGCGCCAAGATCGAGGACGAGGGCGCTGTAACTGTTCCAGCAAAATTGTTGAGCGATGTCGTCGGCAGCCTTCCAAACGACCGGATCGATCTAGCGCTTGACGTGCGCACCCAGACGCTGAACCTGAAGTGCGCCCGCTTCGAGACCAACATCAAGGGCACGGAAGCCGGTGAGTTTCCAACTATCCCTACCATCGACGACCGCATACCGGCTGCTGTCTTCCCTCCAGTGCTACTCCGTGAGACAATTGAACAAGTAGCATTTGCGGCAGCGACGGAAGAAACCCGCCCTGTTCTCCAGGGCGTGCAACTCCGCCTGCGCGACAACCGCGCCATCTTCGCTGCTGCCGATGGCTTCCGTCTGGCGCAGCGCATTATCGAACTACCAGAACCGATTGCCCAACAGCAGGAACTGATCATTCCGGCGCGCGCGCTGACCGAACTGGCACGGATCGTCGATGACGATGAAAGCCTAGTTGAAATGATGATCACGCCCGGCGGTGGGCAGGTTCTCTTCCATACTAGCACGGTCGATCTGGTGTCGCGTCTGATCGATGGCAGATTCCCCGACGTTGATCGGGTTATCCCGCAGCAATATAAGACACGCGCTGTGCTCGACCGCCAGGAGTTGACCAAAGCTGTCAGGCTGGCATCCTTCTTCGCTGTCGCTTCGTCGAATATCGTACGACTGCATATGGAGCCGGGCGGCGAGATGGGACCAGGACGGATCACCATTAGTGCCAACGCGGTCGAGATTGGTGACAACAAAGGTCAGATCGATGCAACGATCCAGGGCGACGGGGGGCAGATTGCGCTGAACGTTAAATTCCTGTCCGATGCGATCGCTGCCATTTCCACGCCGCAAATTGCACTGGAAACGCAATCGCCGCAGCATCCGGCAGTCTTCAAGCCTGTCGGTGCTGATGGCTACATCCACATCGTCATGCCAATGACGGTGCGCTAACGTTCGTGATGGACCTGCTGCGCACATACTGGCGCTGGCTTGCGTTGATTGCCGTGGTTGCGGTGCTGACGAACAGCCGTAACCTTCCCTGGCCCCTCGTCGCACTGGTTCTGGGAGGTACAGCAGGGTATCTGCTCCGCGAAGGATGGCGTGTCTGGCGGCGCGCAGGAGGACCTCCGACCCGCAGCAAAGTGACCTACTGGCGCGGTCAGCGGATCGAAGTCGGCGCGCCGCGCGCCGGTCCTGCATTGCCTGACGTGCGCAGCATTGGTCCTGCGCTGATCTACCTCGTTCCGGGTCTTCTTTGCGCTCTAATTGCTGTAGCAATTGTGCTACGTAGTGTGGGGTTGTAAATCGCATCCCCGGATACACATACGCGGCTTCGGAATGCAGCATCCGTGATCGAGCAACATTCTGTCGCAACCGCCAGAGCGCAGCAAGCCATGCAGACGAACGACTATCACAGGGAACCACCAGTGCAGACGACGCTCCGTTTGATAGTAGGGTGCCTTATGCTGGCGTGTGGCGTTCTCCTGGTGCAGCGTCTGCCGAACCCGGATTTGTTCGGTGATTATGTTGCCGTCTGTCGCTGGTGGCAACGCTTTCCGGCGCAATCCTGGACGGCAGCAATCAGCGGCTGTGATCCGCTTGTGGACTATAGCGCTTTCGCTCCCAATCCCCATCCTCCCTTTTCAACTCTTCTGCTGCTGCTCCTTGGTCTGTTTGCCTGGCCCGATGCGCGCTGGGTATGGTTCGGAATCAGCGGCTGCTGTCTGCTCGGCGCGTGGCACTTCCACCGTGTGCCAGTCGTCGTATGCACTGCCACGGCTCTCTTTGGCATTTTCGGATTGTACCGCGGAACGCTGGAACCGTTTTTGTTCACACTGATGCTTGTGGCGCTGACGGTAGGGAAAACGCGCCCGATCCATGCCGCAATTCTTATTGGTCTGGCAGCGGCAATCAAAATCTATCCCGGACTGCTTCTGGCTTCCTTTCTGCTAGAGCGCCGCCACAAAGCGTTGCTGATGGGCGTTGCCGCTGCTGGCGCCGCGACAGTGATAAGCACGATGGCAGTCGGACTGGATGTGCTGGGCGAGTGGATGGCGCACACAGCGCCGAACGCCCATTTCTGGCGTTCAAATCCGGATAACCTTTCCCTGGCGCGAATTGTGGGAAACATCGCACCGCAGTTTTCTCCGTTGCTGGCAGCGATATTTTTCTTTGCGCTCACCCTGCTTCTTCTTGCTCGGAAAAAAAAGGGCCATCCAATCTCAATGCAGACGTTGTTGCCAGCAACACTCCTCGTTACACCACTGGTGTGGAGCCACTATATCATCCACGTTGGACTGCTCAGATTGACGCGACTTAAACAGGTCCTGTTCCTGGCAGGAGGCGGACTGATCTTTCTGAGCAGTCTAAACCTGCTTCCAACTCAGAGCGCCGCAGCGGCATACGGTCCTGTCCTGGCAGCGCTGGTGTTGCTGTGGTATCGCGCCTGGCGAGACGGTCTTAGTCTTTCTACTGAACCCGTGTAGTCCTGTCCTGCTCCCTCCTGGTACACTGTATCTCCTGGTTCTATGTCACATCAGTACTACCTTCTCTCTTGCTGCTGCGCCTGAAGTGTCGTATGCTGGCAGAGGCGGGAAGCAGAGATTCACTTGCATGATGCGATGAGAGCAGGCAAGGTATGACGACATCGCACGACACTCTCCAGCAAGGTATTGCGGCAGCGCGCTCCGGGCAGCGTGCCCTGGCGCGGCAACTCTTTGTGCGTGCAATTGAGGCAAATCAGCATAACGATGAAGCGTGGGTCTGGCTTGCGGGTGTCGTGGATGATCCTGCTGATATGCGGCGCTGCCTGCAACAGGCGCTGCGGATCAATCCGTTGAACCCACAGGCGCGTCAGGGAATTGCTTGGCTTGACCAGCAAGCCAGGCAGGCGCAGAAGACCTCATCATCCACAGGCGCACCACCTGGCGGTCAGGTATCATCGGCATCTCTGTCGGCGACGATGCACCCACTGCCGTCCCAGGCAGCGAATCTGTCGTCATCGGCGCCGTCTGCACCCAAAGGCGGGCTTTTCCAGCTGCCCTCCGCGACGAACAGTTCTTCGTCTGCGTCTCAATCAGATGCGTCAGTCTCATTGGCGGCGACGCATCCACTGCCGTCCCAGGCAGCGAATCCGCCATCACCAGCGCCGTCTGCAACTAAAGGCGGGCTTTTCCAACTCCCCCCAGCAACAAACAGTGCAGCAAGTGCATCGGCAGCGCCAGCATCTAATCGCCCCTCCAGCCTCCCGCGTCCAGCCGACCAACCTGCCCGTCGGTTCGCCCTCTTCGGTAAGCCCAAACCGACCGCTGCTGCAATAGTCGCCACGGCGGCTGGCGCAGCCAGTGCGACAATGACTGCACCGGTGTCGAAACCACATTGGAAAGCGAAAGAGCTACCGCCGGAGGATGGCGACCCCACGCGCGATCGCTGCCCATATTGTGGTGAGTTGAACAACCCAGATCGGAAACGATGCCGTCGCTGCGACCGCAGCCTCATGATTCGCGGTCCGGTGCGTGAACAACGCTCTCTGTGGCTCTCCATCCTGGGCATTGTCTGGATCATTGGCGGCGTGCTGGGCATTCTGGGAGCGGTTCTGATACTGATTGGTCTCCTGGTGCTATACAACTCATTCTTCGGCAGTCTGTCCGGGTTCCCGCTGATCGTTGTGCTTATCGCAGTGATCATTGCCCTGATCTATGGCGGGCAGATTGCTCTTGCGCGCGCAATGCTGAATCGCGCCCGTTGGGCATACTGGATCATTGCCGTACTGACGGCGCTGCAACTTGGCGGTTCTTTGGTCGGCGCGCTTGGCGCCTCCGCAGCAATCGGCGACGCTATTGCTCAGGCACGGGAGTTTCTTCCTTCGCCAGACGCTGCTGCCGCTGTCGCTGCAGTCGGCGGCATCTTCGGGGCAGCCGGACTGATTGATGTTGCCATCAAGGCATTCTTCATGCTGCTGGTCGGGTTGAGCTGGCGCGATTTCTATGGACCCAAAGAGCGCTTCGTTTCTGAGGTGCGCGGCAATACCGACTACGAACTGTTCAACACCGGTCTGGCGCTGCAACGCAAAGGCATGTGGTGGATGGCGATGAAACAGTGGGAAGCGGCAGTCGCCAATTCACCGCGTGATACCGATTACCTCCACGCTTTGGCGGTCGCCTACGCGAAACTCGGCGAGTGGGAAAAGGCACGCGAAACCATCGCAAAGGCGATCACAATTTCCCCGAATAACCCGATCTTGAGACAGATTCAGGAACGGATTGAACGCATGACGCTTGCAGCGCAGGGGTAATAACGTTTGCTGTGCAGTCTGAAAGCGCGATGAATATCAACGCCGAGCAACGCTGCGGCTAGGGCGCAGCAGCGTTGTGCCCTGCCAGAGTGCGATCACTGCTCTACTTCGACCATCGCGACAGGGTGCTCGTCTGTGCCTGCCATCCGACTGCGCTCGTCGGTCAGCGCCGCATTGGGGTGGCGCACATCGTACCAGCCGACGCGCCAGGTGTAGCGACCGGGCAGTGCATCAGACGGCACAACCACATCGAAGGTCTCTTTGACGACATCACCCTCCCGCCATTCCCACGCCGGTCGCAGCGCGTAGCCAGGCACATGGACGAACCGCGCGCCTGCGACTCCCTCCAGCCGACTCACCGCAACATACTGTGCGCCTGGCGGCAACGCCTCGCGCACCCGCCACACAAACGTCGCCCGCAACCGGCGCGGCGCGATTGTATCAACCTGCGCACGTACCAGGTCGAACGGTCCGAACCGTTGCAACGCTGGTGCGCCATTGTCAGGAACGAGCGACAGGCTATTGATCAGTACTCGGTCAGGAGGCGCGTCACGCGCGAACAGCAACAATCCATCCTCCATATCGACTAGCGCAAATGCTGGATCGTTCAGAAGGGTTGCGATCGCGTCGCGGTCATAATCAAGACCGCCGCCATACCCGTCATCTAGGTGAAGGTACCAGTCGAAGAGCGCATCAGGCAGCACATACTGCACCTGCGGCAAC
The DNA here is from genome assembly GCA_017743475.1 of Roseiflexus sp. Classification (GTDB taxonomy): domain Bacteria; phylum Chloroflexota; class Chloroflexia; order Chloroflexales; family Roseiflexaceae; genus Roseiflexus. The sequence goes on from JAGHYV010000031.1 coordinate 29,756, forward strand.
AGCGATGGCAGGCGTTCGGCGCGCGCCTCGAACGGGTAGCGCACCAGATACACGGTTTCGCGGTTTACGAGATGGGTAGCAACGAAGGTTGAAGCGGCAAGCGGCGCATCGGGCGGTACACGGGTTGCCAGAAATGATGCCAGGCGCGCGTCACGTGGAGTAACACCGTAGATTGACCGGTCGAAGCCATACCCCGGCACACCAGACCAGAACAACGGATTAAGCGGCGTATTGACCAGCAATGCGCTGCAGATTGCCGTAACTGCGACGGTAAAGCCGAGATCGCCGCGCCACGAACGTCGTGGGCGCCGGGTCGCATCCGGCGGTCGAGCCATTGCGGCGCTCTTCATCCGCGCCGCGCCGTCGATGATCGCCATCACGATGAACGGCACGACCAGGGCATAATGGTGATACCGGTAGTCAAACGCACCGCCGGGACCGGTTGAGATGAGCATTGCCGCTGCCAGTGGCAAGCCCGGCAGCAACCAGCGCCAGCCGCGCCACGCTACCAGCAACGCTGGACCAAAGACCACAATTGCATTCAGAAATCGGTCGGGCAGGGTTGCTGCAATCTCGTGCAGTGCGCCGAAATAGTACGCCAGATATTCGCCGGTGATCTCCGCTGCACGACCAGCGGAGGCAGGGGTAAACAGCGGTCGCACAACGAAAAATGCCAGTGCACCGTAGACCCCGCCTGCCAGCGCGGTTCGTGCACCAATGCGCCGCTGCCCTTCCCACAGCCACAGTACCGCACCGATACCCACCACCAGCGCAGCAACATAGAACTTCATACTGAGCGCCAGTGCGATCCACAGCGCGAACCGGCGCCAGGCGTGCACGTCGAGCGCATCAAGCGCAAACAGCAGCAACGGCGCCGCGACCGTATCGGCATGAAAATCAAAAAGCACACTGGTCTGCGCAGTTGGATAGAGCAGGTAGATGAGCGCCAGGCAGCGTGCCGCATATGGGCGCACAGCCTGCCCATCGCTGCCGGTTGCATCGATCCGCCGCCACGCTATGCGATACACAGGGATAGCCCCCAGTGCAAAGAGGGCTGCCTGCACTGCCAGCAAAGCGCGTGGATCAGGCCAGGTTGCGTAGATCGGCCCAAGAAGGAAATACCCGATCTCGACATGCCCGGCGAGACGCGAGGCACGCATCCCTTCGGGGCGCGAGTAGAGCAGCGGTTCGCCGCGTGAGCCGCTCCAGATCGCCTGCGCCATATTCCCCAGATCGTACATGCCAGCGTTGAACCCATCGTAGCGCGCAATGCTTAACCAGCTCAGCATGGCGCTGATCAGCAGAACGGCAGTCCAGAGAAAAGGATCGCGGAGAGAGGGACGTAGAGAAGCAGGGGGAGTCGTAATCATGAGAGCTTGTCAGGTTCTTAGGAGTCGAGAATCTGAAGAATTGTTACCTAACGAACGGTTATACTTCAATCCCCAACGAAGAGTATCGAGCCACATGATAAGCAACCCGCCGATCAACGGTGCAATTATCACTATTTCTGTGCTGTGCGACAGCGAAAGCAGACCAACACGACTGAGGAGTGCAGCAATACCTCCAATGCCAAAACAGAGCGCTACTCCATAATGTGGACGTCCCAATCCTAAAAGCGCGACATAGTGAGGACCGACAAGAGGACTTCCGGCGATCATGATCGGCAGCAAAGAGCGCCAGTCACTGCTACGAAACAGATACGGCGCCATTGGCAGAATAAGCAGAACGATAACTATCACTGACACGAGAGAAATGGACAATCCCGGAAAAACCAGATGCACTAGACGCACAACTGAAGCATTTCCTGCAGTATTGAGGTATCGCTCCACGTTCCAGGGAATATATGCAAGCCAGGCAGCAAATGCCCATTTTCCCAGTATCATATCGGCGACAAATGTCACACCAACTGCTGTTATGAGTCCGTACAAGCCCTCTCGCCAGCGAAGAGCAATAAAAAATGCGATAAGAAGAACCCCCGGATATATCTTGATAGCTGCTGCAAGTCCAATAAGAACAGCGGCTAGACCGGGGTGGTACGGACTGACACGGAGCGCAAGAGCAAGCATAAGCATCAGGATCGGCTCAAAAACGCCTAATGACAGACCAACCACCCACATTGCTGCAGTAGATAGCGCCATTCCTCGATTGACCCCAATACATAGCCATGCCAGCGGTATCGCAAGACATCCGATCATCAACCAGATAGCACGCGCCACCTTGAAGGGAAGCAATCCAAGCGGCAGAACAAGGAATGTAGCAAATGGTGGATGTGCAGTCTGGTATGCACCGCTCACGTTATCTTCCGGGCAGCAAGCCTGATATATGAGAAATGTCGGTGCACTGGGATCCATTCCATGCCACCATGCCATGCAGCCGCATAGTCTTGAGCAAAATCTGCTCCGCTTTCCCGGCTGATCGCAATGAGCGCTGCCACCAGAAAACTTCCAGCAACCATTGCAACCCATTGCTGTCGATTCTGTGATCGACTCGCGGCATTAGACGCCCACATCGCTCTGAATTCCTTTCCTGTCCGAAGAAGATGCCTTCGCGTTTACTATTGTCGTTATCAGGGTTGGCAATCCTGCGAGACTGCAAAGCAAGAGCAGTATGCGTCCGATAATCGCCGCTGCCACAGCCTGATCGGGTGACATGTCAACACGCATCAACAGCACCGTGATTATACCCTCACGGACACCCAAACCACCAGGGGTCAACGGAAGCAGGCCGATCAAGCCCACAATGGGCCAGAGGAATGCTATCGCAATCGATGCATCGGAAGTGATGGACAGCGCAAGCAACCAGAGACTCAGGCCGTTGAAGAGGTGAAAAAGAACCGATAATGCCAGACATGCGACAACAATGCCAGCACTGCTCCGATAGCGCACCACGACATCCCTGACTTGCCGAAAGACAAGTGCTCCTCGATGCGACGAGCGCATCAAACGGGCAGGCGGCGCACCAAGCGCTGCGGCGATCCCAATCGTTGCCAATAGTGCGACAAAACTCGCGCTTACCGGCAACCACACCGGCACATCCAGCATACTGGGCATCAGCATCAGCGCGGGTGAGGCAAGCGCTACCAGTGTGATCAACCCGGTGAGACGTTCCATAACCACGCTTGACCACACAGCCGTACCTTCGCCCAACGCGCGAGCGGCGGCATAGCCGCGCCCCACATCCCCACCGACATCCGAAGGCAACAGGGCGCCCACTAGCGATCCCATGAGATACCACAGCACCAGGTGGGACAGCGATACATGTATGTCCTGGGCGCGGAGCAGCAATTGCCACTTGATGCAACTCAACGCCACACCAATAAAATAAATCACTACGCATCCGATGAGTGGAAGCGGATGCGCTCTTAATACTGTCGTCCAGACCGACCGGATTTCGGCGAATTGCACGATAAGGAGCGCGATCAGCGCCACACCCACGCCAACTCTGACCCAATGGCGCCAGTGTTTCATTGCGGTACTCGACCGATCATCAGAATTGCTCGCGCAAAGGTTAGCCGCATCTTATACAGTTTTTCCCCCAATGTCCCCGGAATCATTCGTGCAATAGCGCCCATCGTTCCACCACCGAGCGTATATCCTCCCAGCCATCCAGCAGTTCCGGTAAACGGACCGTAGAGACTGCGCTGCTCGATCACGGTCAACCCTGCATCGTGATACATCTGCAGCAAACGACGTCTGGTTGTTACAAAACTATGGCTGTAATCACAATTCCAGAAATCTTCACGCAGCGCAAGATAGTCAGGTACGATAAGGGCGACGATTCCACCGGGAATGACCACGCGACGCATCTCGCTGAGAAGCGACAGCGCCTCCACGTAGCCAGGACTGTGTTCTACGACGTGGGACGCAAATGCTATATCGAACGCTCGACTCACAAACGGAAGACGCTCCGCGTATGATTGGACGCTGCAAACTCCCTGATCACCAAGCCGCATGAGCAATCGATGGTTGATATCCAGGGCATAGTAGCGAAGATGTGCCTGAAGGCAAACACTGGCGAATACTCCACGCCCCGGTCCAATTTCAAGGAGAGAACGTGAGTGCGGAGAGACGCATAACAGTCGTCCAAGGACATAGCGCGCCTGTGTTCTCACCCATGCGATCCCTGCTGCTGTCGCCGACCGATCGCCGTAATAATCATAAAATGGCATGGTCACCCCGCAAATGGAGCAGCGAGACGCCAGTACAGAGCAAACGCCCGTTCCAGCACACTCTGCGCCAGACGTTCTGCTGGACTCTGGATCAATCCAGGCACGTACGAAAGATGATGTGCCGAAAGCAACTCACGATCAGAAATGCAGCGCGATGACTGAATGCGCTTCCGGTGAAACCAGATCGCGCGCCGGTATCGCACAACATCCCGCAAAGCGCGCCAGTATGCTCGCATCCAGCCCTTGTGCAGGGCAGTGATCACTAACAGGGCTTCATAGAGCGCCAATGCAGGCAGACAGACCAGCAGCGTATTCCAGGCATATATTTTGGCAATTAACATCCAGCGATTACGATAGATGAGATACGCGCGTTGCGACGGATACCGCCCCTGACCGCGCCAACTCGTCTCCGGATTACCCTGCCAGTGATAGACGACTGAGCGTGGTGCAACGTAACATCGCCAACCACGCAATCGCATCCGCAGTGAGAGATCGAAATCGTTCAGATAAATGAAAAAACGAGGATCGAAGCCTCCTACTGCAAGCGCTCGCTGACGATGGATCAGAAGCGACGTGCTCGCCTGCGCTCCGACTTCTACAGATTCCAGATCACCAGACGCCTCCTCCAGTTTGACGAATCCGTTGCGCAAGGTCATATGACCCACATAGTGCGCATACCCGCCATCGTGGTGAATGCGGTTCTGCGCTGCGAGCACTGCACGCGAGCCGACCATGCCAGTTGAGGGCCACATCGCTTCTGCCGTTGCGAGCAGCGGTGCAAGCCAGCTATCTGAAACAGTAGTGTCGTGGTCAAGCAGTAACACCCAGGTGGTCTCTGCATAATGCAGCGCAAGATTGCACGCAGCGCTATGCCCGATATTTTGCGGTAAGGCAATAAGACTGCACTCTGGAAAATCGCGCCGCACAATATCGATCGTTCCATCCTGCGAAGCATTATCCACGACAAGAATTCGCGCATGGGAAGCGGCTGTACGCACGGATTGCAGACATGCGTGGATATACTCCGCAGAATTGTATGTAATCAGTACGATGGTGACCCCTGAGTCAAATGATTCCACTTTCACTCCATTATCCGTCGATACACATCCTCATACCGCCGTGTCACCTCTTCCCAGGCAAAGGCAGCGATCCGCGCGCGCGCCCGGACGCTCAGTTCGGCACGCAGGTCGGCATTCTGCATCAGACGCTCCAGGGCTTCACGGAGCGCCGGTACATCCTGCGGCGGAACCAGGATGCCAGCATCACCGACAACTTCGGGCATACCGCTGACATTGGCGGTGATGATGGCGCATCCGCCCGCCAGCGCTTCGAGCAGCACAACCGGGAAGTTATCGTTGATCGAGGGGAAAACAAAGATCGCGCTGGTGGCGTACAGTTCTTCCAGCGGGGCGCCTTTGATAAAACCGCGCCAGTCGATCGGCACACCCAGGCGTTGCGCCAGCGCCTGCAATTCCTCGCGCATCGGTCCGTCTCCGGCGATGGTCACCTCCCATCCGTTGAGTGGCAGTCCTGCCAGCGCCTCGATAAGATACTGCGCTCCTTTGCGCGGAAACAGGCGACTGACGAACAGGATGCGCTGTTTTCGTTCTCCAGTTGGTGGCGGAGGCGGATCGAAGCCGTAGGGGATGATCTCGACCGACACTGTACACGTCTGTTGTATGAGTCCACGTAGATAGTGTGATGGTGAAACGATCATATCAGCGCTGCGCGCAACCAGGCGCCACGCTGGAGCGATCACCCGATGAGCGCGGATGAAGCGATCCGGATTGTACCCTGGCACATCCGATCCGTGGGCGGTGATCACCAGTGGTAAACCGCTTACCTGACGCACAACTGCTGCCAGAATACCGGTCGGCACAATGAAATGTGCATGCACCACATCGTAGCGTCGGTGTCGCAGCAACGCCAGCGCTGGCGGCAACGCAGCTGCGACATAACTCAAAAGTTCGACCGCTTCGGCGCGCACTGCTGATCGTCGCAACGCCGGCACGCGGATCACCCGCACGTTATCGAACGTTTCGACCGGTGGCAGACGACGGAACCCCATCGTGACCACATCGATCTCATGCCCGGCGTTTGCGAGATGCAGACACAGATCGCGCGTCACCGGGCTGGCGCCCCCGCCAAGCGGCGGATACTCGTAATTGAGCATCAGGATGCGCATGATACGTTCCTGTTCTCTGGAACATGTCGCCCGATAACTGCCAGACCAGCGACCAGTGGTAGATAGAAGCCGAGAGAACGGGCAAGAACGATGTCCGCATCTGCACTGATAAGCGGAAGTGCCAGCACGCTCCAACTTGCTGCAATCGTCAGCGCAGCCAACCGCAGAGCACGCATCGTCAACACTGTAAGAGGCAGCAGCAGCACTGCGTGATTGTAGAAACTGCGAGTCGGCAACACGATCAAGAGAACTACGACGACAGCAGCAAGCAGCAGTGGTGCATCACGCCGTCTCCAGGCAAGCGCCGCAACAATCATCACCAGTATGGCTGATAGCATACCAACAAACGAAAGTGCGTCGATCTGGTTCTGATCCTCGGCGTCATAGGCGCGTATCTGCTCCATCCATGCCAGCACCCATCCGGGCGCTAGCATCTGTGTTCCTACCCAGAAGATGAACAATCCACCCGCTAGTCCCAACCACCAGCGAGCAGGAACATTCAGCTGCCATGCGTAGGCAAGTAAGCCTGCCAGAAGCGCGATACCCACATGTGGCTTGAGCAACGTGAGTGATGCCACAGCACCAGAGAGCAGCCAGCGTGATCGATGCAACCAGCGCAAACTGAGCAGGGTCCAGAGCAGGAGCAACGGACCCCATTGCCCCTCCTCCAGCGACGCCCAGAGCGGGAAGTAGGCGAGCATCACTCCCGCAAACCGTGGTTCGGGCGTATCCCGAAATGCGAACGGGAGAGCAAACACGACTGATAGACTCATAAGCGCCCACACGGTTGACGCCCCAGCGAGCGGCAGCAACGCAAGAGGAACACAGATGAGTATGGCAGGAAAGGGGTACGCAAAACCGGAACCGGTTCCCAGCAGACGATCACCCGTTGCACCGTAGGGGTCTACTCCGGATAGCCAGAGACGTGCTGCCAGCCACCAGACCTGGAGGTCGGGCGTGGTATAGACGGTGGCATAAGCATGGTACATAAGTGCAATAAGGCATACGCCTGAGACAAACATCGCCAATGCCTGCCAGCGTCTTCCGGCGTGCCAGGGTCGCCATGTGCTATCCATCGCCGTTCACCTCTTCGCGCACGACGTAGATTGGCTTGGCTTGCGTTTCGTAGTAGGTGCGCACCACCAGTTCGCCGATCAGCCCCAGACTGATGAACTGTACCCCCAGCACGATCAGCAGCACCGCCAGAAGCAGCAGTGGTCGGTCAGCAATAGCGGTACCATACGCCAGTTTGATCCACGTCAGATACGCGCCGATTGCAAGACCTGCGCCGCCAGCAAGTATGCCAAGCAAGCCGAAGATCTGCATTGGTCGGGTGCCGTAACTGAGCAAAAATCGCACGGTCACCAGGTCGAGCAGGACGCGCAGGGTACGGTTGATGCCATACTTCGATTTGCCAAAACGACGCGGCACGTGACGCACCGGTAGTTCGGTCACCGACACTCCCTGCCAGCTAGCGATTGCCGGGATGAAGCGGTGCAACTCGCCATAGAGACGGATGCTGCGCACCACGTCGCGGCGGTACGCTTTGAGTGAACAACCGTAATCGTGCAGATGGACGCCAGTTGCCCACGAGATCAGGCGATTGGCGATCATCGACGGCAGTCGCCGGTTGAGGAACGGATCGCGGCGACGCTCGCGCCATCCGCTCACAACATCGTATCCTTCCTCGATCTTTGCGAGCAACGCGGCAATATCTGCCGGATCGTTCTGCAGATCCGCATCAATCGTCACCACCACATCGCCGCGCGCCCGGTCGAAACCTGCGGAGAATGCCGCCGTTTGCCCGAAGTTGCGCCGGAAACGCACCACCCGCAACCGCCGGTCGCGCTGCGCCAGATCGCGTAACAGATCAAAACTCCGGTCACGGCTGCCATCATCGACGGCAATGATTTCGTAGGGGAGTCCGAGGTTCTCCAGTTCGACCGTCAACCGCCGGTAGAGATGCGGGATACTCTCTTCCTCGTTGTACACTGGCACTACTACCGAGAGATGCGGAACAGGCGCATCGTCCGGTTCCTGCACCGCTCTGGCGTATGGTTCGTGGGTTGTGACCGTTTCTGTCATAGATTCTGGCGACCCGTCTGCGCTTACTGAACGTTCAACCTTCAACCTTCAACTTTCAACCTTCAACTTTCAACCTTCAACCCTCAACCTTCAACCTTCGACCTTCAACCCTTATGGCACAAACGCATTGCGCACATACATCGACGCGATCAGCGCCCACAGCAACGCATTGCAACCCAGCGTGAGCCACAGAACGACCGGCGACCGCGCCCATCGTGCCAGTTGAAAGAAGAGCGGAAAAATGATCGTGAACCGGCGAATAATCCCCATATAGGGCCACAATGGATAGACGATCGACAGGTTCAGCGCCGCCAGGGTCAGACTGTAGATCGCATAACTGCGTCGCACGCGCACGGCGGCTGCCAGGGTCAGCGCCAGCATGATCAGCATGACCAGGACGTTGAGAAGCAGGTAGAAATACGGTCGCTGACGCAACTGGTCAAGCGCATAGCCAAAATTGACCCAGGGCCAGCTAAACGTTTCTCCCCACACATTAGCATACGATGGCGTCACTAGGAGAGCACTGATGAGTGTGTCGGGCCTGTACCACAAAAATGCAACATCGCCGAGAGTTGCACGGTATACGATCCATCCCAGGAGCGCCAGCGGCGTTAGCGCCAGCCCAGCCAGTGGACCAGACAGCACGCGCAACCCATGGCTGCGCGCGGCATCTCTGTGCTGTTGCCATAGTTCCCACAGCAACGGCAGCAGCACCACCACTCCGGGTTGTTTGGTCAACGCCGCAGCGCCTCCAGCGGCGCCAGCAAGCCACCAGCGCCCGCGTCGCGCCGCGTACAACGCTGCAACGATGCTCAACAACAGGAGGGATTCGGTGTACGGCAGCAGGAATGAAAAACCGAGCGGACTGCCGATCAGGAACAGCGTTGTGCGCTGCGCCGTGGCTTCATCGTCATCAAGAGCGACGAGACGGTAGAGCAGCGCAAGCATCGTCACACAGCACACGTGCGCGATCAACCAGGCTGCCAGCAGGTATTCACCCCCGAACATTCGCCCCAGGAGACCGGTCAGCAACGGTATAGAGAGGGTGAAATGCAGCGTCGCCCGGACGATGCCCATAACCGTGCTGTGCAATACCAATATACCAGATGACGTCATAGCGCAAAAGCGGAAGCAGCACCACACGTTCCAGCCACGTCCACAGCGGCGCCGACGGGGGCCAGACCGCGACCGAGGCTTCTTCCAACCACTTCGGGTAGACCGATGAAACCCAGGCATTCCAGATCACGAAGAGTGCACAATAGCCAGCATATAGCCGCAGCGCCCAGCGCCACGCCATTGCGGGCGTCTGCGCAGTCTGCGCAACAGATCGATCAATCCCGATGTCGGTCGTGACCCCCATCAGAGCATGCTCACTCCTGAGGTTGACTGTGATCAGGAATCGTACATCGGGGCGCAGAGGCGTAGGGATGTCGTGGTTTCGCACCAACCACCAGACTATTCACCATGTGAAGGCACGTCCCAGCGCTCCACCTGCAAGCGCTACACTGACGTCTTCTCTGCCGCCCCCATTCCTTCTACCGCTCGTTGCAGTTTCTACCTTCAGTATACCGTTGTTGCATCTGGAGAAGAGTCGCAGAATTGCATCAATCCGTATGCAAAACCGCCATCATTGAAGGCGCTGCGGCAGCGTCTGCGCGGGAGTCACACGCTGCACTCCGTCGCGGTGGAGGTTCCGGCAGCGAGTCTGCGAGGGAATGTCGTTCTGCAACCGGATCGATCACAGGAACCGTACGAATATACGCTGGAATGTTTCAAGATCGTCAATATTTTCCTGCAAGACCCGAAAAACAATGCTTCTATCGATCTTTAGATTGTCGTGGACGAGAATATTGCGAAAACCGATCATCTTCAGGTTTCCTTCTGGGAGGCGTCTATCAATCCACCTTCACGTAATCGATGAGGGATATCGCTATACCAATATTTCCCAGCCCCGATTCGGCCACAACGTGATTGCCCAGATCGTTGATCGGTTCGATAGCCAGTTGAAGAAAGCGCTCTACACTCCCGTATCGCTCCGGGTTACTGACAAACTCATCATACGAGTACTTTTGCAACTGTCGGAGAATAGCCAGATACTCATTCAGCTTCTCTATCCTCTTGCGGATGACTTCGGGTCTGACCATGCAAGATCCTCTGTTTATACGCCTGTCGCTGGACATCCAGGTATGGCCGGAAATCCAGGAACTGACGCACGACTCTGGAAAAATACGATCCCCGATCAAAGTCTTCCGTCTGATAGATCAACCGGTTATGGCGCACCACCTCGTGCTTCAACACGATATTATCAGTGTCGAGGATGACCAGATCAACCCGACAGAACCCTGCGCGCGCCAGATCGGTCAGAATATCGAGGCGCGGCAACTTGCCCGCACCCGGTCGCGGCACTATTGCCAGATCGAGGTCGCTCTCTGCGTGAAGCCTGCCAGTGACTGCTGAACCAAACAGGTAGACTGCCTGAATATCCGGGTATGTTCTGAAGATGTCAGACAATCGTTCTAGTTCGGGAAACATATCTGGTTTCATACGCGCACGGGAGAGAACACACAGTCACCAAAACGTTCAAGGTTCGACGTTCCAACGTTCCAACGTTCAACGTTCAAACGTTCATCATTAACTGGTTTCATACGCACACGGGAGAGAACACACCGACATCAAAACGTTCAACGCCCAACCTTCAACGTTCAACATTCCAACATTCAACGGTCCAACGTTCAACGCCCAGCGCCCAACCTTCAACATTCCAACGTTCAACCTTCAACGTTCCAACGTTCAACCTTCAACCCTTCAACCCTTCAACCTTCATCCCCCCACACCCGCAGCCACACCTCCAGGCTGATCCAGCGCCACACCTGGCGCGTGTCGCCGCCACACGCGCACCACTCTTCCACAGCGTGACGCACCGCAGGCAGATCAAGGTACGCGCTGCAGGCAGCCCCATCGGCGAACAGATCGGGACGTGCCGCTAGCAGGTCGCGCTGCCAAGCGTCTTCCGGCGTCTCGAAGCCAACTTTATCACTGCGCCAGGCGATAGCGTCCGGCAACAACCCCTCCATCGCCTGCCGATGCACCCATTTTGTCCATCCCCGACGAATGCGCAGATGCGGTGCGCACTGGAACACGAACTCGACCAGACGATGATCGAGGAACGGGACCCGCGCTTCGATGCTGAATGCCATCGAGTTTCGATCTTCATACCGTAAGAGATGCGGCAGGCTGCTCGCCATCACTGCATCGCGCAAATGATGGTCGAGCGTTTCCTGTTCGCGCCAGGAAGGAATATCCAACAGATCGACGCGACGGTATGCATCGGCGAAATCGTGGCGCAGAACAGTTGATCGCGTGCGCAGGAATTGTCTCCCGACATACGCCAGTTCGACAGCGGGCGCTGGCAGGGCGAAGATCAGCGCATTGCGCAGCAGCGGCAATGCTGGCTGACCGCTGCGCGCACTCAGGGCAACGATTTCGGCAAGCAACGTGGCGCCACGTCCTCCGCGCAGCAGATCGCCAAGATAGCGCGCATAGGGACGGTAGCCCGCCAGCAACTCATCGGCGCCCTGCCCATCGAGCAGCACGGTAACACCGCATTCACGCGCCAACCCCATGACGCACCACTGCGCGAAAATGCTGGTTGATTGAAACGGTTCGTCCTGGTGCCATGTCAACCGCTCAAGATCCGCCAGCAAACGCTCAACCGTGGGAACCACAAAGTGACCGTCGGCAGTCGTGGCGCGCAACACGCGCTCGATGTGGCGTCGCTCGTTATAGCGCCCCTCACTCTCATACACCGCGCTGAACGTCTTCTGCCGCTCCCCGATCTGCGCTGCCGAGAGTCCGTCCTGGGTCATGAGGCGGTTGACAGCGCAAACGATAGATGACGAGTCGATGCCGCCGCTTAAGCAGGTGCCGACTGCGACATCGGAGCGCAGTTCGAGCCGCACAGCATCGATGAAGAGGTCGCGGTACGCTGCAGTGATCGTTTCCGGCGCCTGGGCGCGATGGTGACTGTCCGGCAGGGCGACGTCGTAGTAGCGACGCGGCGCGGCAGGCGATCCATCTGCAATCCGCATGCAATGCCCTGGCGGGAGCGAACGCACCCCGGCAAAAAAGGTCGCACCGTGCTGTGGATCGGGCAGGCGTCCATCGACAAGGAACTGATAGATGGCAAGCGGCTCCGGGGTGAAGGGCAGCGCATGCCGTCCCACTAGCGCCTTGATCTCGGAGGCGAAGGCGAAGGTCTGACCGGTTGCCACATAGTAGAGCGGCTTGACCCCAAAGCGGTCGCGCGCCAGGAAGAGTTCGCGCCGCTCACGATCCCAGATCGCAAACGCCCACATCCCGTTTAGGCGATCCAGGCATGCCTCGTCCCACTGCGCATATGCCGCCAGAATGACCTCCGTATCGCTGCCGCTGCGAAAGCGATGCCCAAGGCGCTGCAACTCTTCGCGCAGTTCGATGTAGTTGTAAATCTCGCCGTTGAACACGATCCAGAAGCGCCCATCGGCGCTGACCATTGGTTGATGACCGGCGGGCGACAGGTCGAGGATCGCAAGGCGGCGAAACCCGAACGCCAGACTACACACTATGCCATGCGCCTGATCGAGCGGCGGCAGTGCCAGACGCGGATCGGTCTCCGCACCAGCATACGGCGCACACCACCCTTCCTCTGGCGACACCAGCAGATACCCCTCATCGTCCGGTCCACGATGACGCAACCGGCTCGTCGCGGTTTGCACCGCCGCCAGATCGACCGGTCGCCCGTCACGATGCCAGATGCCGTAGATACCGCACATAAGAACCAAGAACCAAGAACCAGAGACTGAGAACCGAGAACTGAGAACTGAGAACCGAGAACTGAGAACTGAGAACCAGGAACCGAGAACCAGGAACTGAGAACTGAGAACCAGGAACTGAGAACTGAATCGTATCATCCAAACCTGCCGACCGATCAGGCTTCCCACCTGCCTGACGTTCAACGTTCAACGTTCAATCCTCAACCCTTGACTTCTACTCGCAACCTTCAGCCTTCAACCTTCAACCCTCAACCTCAACCTTCGCACTTTGCCTCGGTGGTAAACATCTATGCCAGGGCTATGCCTTCTTGGGTAGCCTGTCTGATAAAAAGGTTGCCTTCAGCCAGCATACGATCAACCTCCTCGCGGGTATAAGGAAACACGTCCACGCCTACCGGCAATCCCACTGGTAGATAACGCGGGATGCGTTCCAGAAACGGTTGGGTGGACGACGACAGAATCACTAGCAGGTCGGCATCGCTGCCAGGCGCTGCTTCGCCGCGCGCCAGAGAACCAAACAAGAGCACCTGTTCAATCTCCGGATGGCTCGCCCTCATCTGACGCGCGACGGCTTTGAGTTTCTCCATCACGCGCTGCGAGTCCAGCCAGTATATTTTCACAGAACTGGAGGATCGCCCCGGCATCTTGAATACTCCTCTCCGCTTCAGGACGGGTATAGTAATCCATTGGCGCGCCCTGATCAAACCCATTAGGATAACGGGCAGGAATGTAATGTTTATCCAATGCCTTGGCGCGCTCAACCAGGTCCTCCGATGGCTGATAAGGCTCAGGCAGGTTCGTCAGTAAATTCGTCACAGAATGCCCCCAGGCAACAGCGCCAAGCCGCTGATAGACGGACTTGAGCGCTTTTTCTGCGCTCTGTTGTGCGGCGAAGCAACTCCACTCATAATCCCCGTCCTCAGCAGCGTGACGGGCGTGAGCTAAATCGCGCCTGGACTGCCGTAACCAGTCGGCGTGTCGTTCCGGCATATACAGCCCTCCTGTCATCTCTCAAACGCTCTTGTGTACCCAATGAGATGCCTGACGATGCAAAGCCACAACCAATAGTATACTGCTCAACCCGGCACACGTCCCGGCAGGAAGATTCTGAGATTAGATCGCTTGATAGAACCGGTCACCTGCCCCCTGCACAATCCTCAACCCTCGACTTCCACTCGCAACCTTCAGCTTTCAACCTTCAACTTTCAACTTCAACCTTCAACCTTCAACCTTCAACCCTCACGCCTCCCGCCACATTACGCATCCGACGCCCGTCGAAGCAGACGGTCGCACAGATCAACAACCTTTGCCATCTCAGTTGCCGCATTGATCTGCGCTGCAGCCGCGCGTGCAGCGCGCCGCATGGTCGTCATCTCCTCGGCGCTGAGTCGGTTGAGCGTCGCCGCGACCGCGGCCGGATCGAACGACGGCGCAACCACGCCGCACTGCCATTCGTGAACGAACGCCGCCATACCGGGGGAAGGACCGACACAGACTGCCAGACCTGCGTGAACAAAATCGAACAGTTTATTCGGCAGCGCGACGCTGTTGTTATAGTTCGTTGGTTTGAGTAAATAGAACCCCATATCAAATGGGGCGATGCGGCTGACAACCTGATCCGGCGTCACCGGCTCCAGAAACGCGACTCGCCCCGGCGCCACCCGGCTGGCATACGCCTGCAAATGTCGGATGTACCCCTCATCGCCGACGAGCATGAACGAGAGATGGTAGCGCTGATCGCAAAGGCGAACGGTGTCGATCATCAACTCCAGCTGTCGCGCCCGGATGGCGCCGCCATGATGGATAAGGCGCACGCTTTGAGGGTCGATGGTGTGATCCTCTAACGCAACATAATCCGGCGCGTTCAGTACGGTTGCAGGGAAGAACCCAAACTCTTCGTGGTAGCGACGTGCAATCTCCGGGGCAACAGTCATGGTTGCGGTTGCCTGAGTCGCATACTGTTGCAGAAAGAAGCGGATCATCGGCGCAACGAACAACCGCCATTGCCATTGTTCTTCCCACTCAAGCGGTGCATATTCGTGCAGATCAAGAACCAGCGGTGCATTCCAGCGCATCGCCAGGCGCCATGCCAGCGGCAGTGCATGCCATTCGTTCGCAAGGATCAGATCGGCGCGCAGGGAGCGTACCTGATCATATGCCTGGCGATGCAGGCGCTGCAACCAGTACCAGAACTCGTAGCATGCGGTTGAACGCAGCGCTCTCCCTGCCAGCAGGAAACCTTTGAGATGCTGCCTCTCATACCAGCGCGGCGGTTCGACGGCGAACCAGCGGACGCTCGCAGCATCGCGCCAGCGCGGCGGCGGACCGTATCCCAGCACCAGCAGGTTGTACTGCGGCGCAAGCGCGGCGATCTGGCGCAGCACCCGCGCATCACGGGCAATCGGCGAGAAGGAGATGATGCAGGCGGTGGCGCGTGTAACTGGCGGTTGTTTCATTTCCTCGACCAGATCTCGTTGTAGATCGTTTCAATATTCCGTAGAAATGCATCTTCTCCAAAACGAACACATACGCTCTCGCGGATTCGAACAGGATCGTACTGAACTTGTCCGAGCAAGAACTGTTCCATCGCATCAGCAAGCGCCTGAGCATCGGCTATTGGTACAAGTATGCCGCACCCATCCCCAACAACAAACTCCGGTCCACCGCAACGAGTAGCGATCACCGGCTTGCCGCACGCCATCGCCTCTCCCACAACTACGCCAAATGTTTCGTGGATGCTCGGGAGAACGAACACATCACACCAACGCATCCAATCTCGCACCTGAGTCCGATCCAGGAGACCGACAAAGCGACAGATATTCGTCAACCCCAACTGTCGCGCCAGATGTTCCAATCGTTGACGCTCTGCTCCGTCACCACCGATCACCAACTCGAAAGGGCAATCAACCTTTGCGCGCAAGAGCGCCGCTGCATTCAAGAGATGGTTCATTCCTTTCTGATCGGTCAAGAGTGCGATAGTCAAAAACCTTTTTTTTGTCCTCGGTTCATCAAGAACTGCGTCTTTGGGCGTAAAAAAGCGAGTGCTGATCACATTGCCCAGCACCCGTACATGAGCGGTTGGCACAAATTCAAGAATACGCTGCCTGAGCGCCGGACTTACTGCCAGCACAGGGATGCTCTTCATTGTCTCGCGTACCAACCACCGCTGGAGAGACGTGTACAGGTGGGCAGTAAAAGGACTGGTGTGTTCAGTCAGCAGTGCTGGAATGTCCCATGCCCGCGACGCTCGCGCTGCTATCCAACCACACGGCAGAACGACATGTGCATGAATGAGATCAGGACAACCATGGCGACGAATGTACTTGTGTAGCTCCCGCCATGCAACATACGCGCTGCTCAAGAAATGCAGGTGTGGAATGTACGGCGGGGTCGGCGCATACACGCGATAAACCACAACTTTTCCGTCGTGTTCAATACTATTGTGACGACGATCACGAAAAGCGGCGCGCAATCCTATAGACTGTACTGCCAGAACGTTGACTGCAAAGCGTTCTGCCAGCAACCGCGCCTGATCTCGAATAAATGTGCCGCTTACAGGCGACATTACGTTTGGATACCAGTTGACAAGGAAGAGAATTCTACGTCGCACGCCGCGCTCCCAGTACTCGTCGTATCATTTCAGAGATCAGATTCAAATCTTCTCCAGTTATCAGCAGCACACGTCCTGCGGGCATCCTGGTTTCGTGCACGAATATTGCAATAATCGCCAGGGTTGTTGCCAGATAGGACAAGGTACTGGCAATCGCTGCTCCGATTATTCCGAGCCATGGAATGAGCACGAAGTCGAGCGCTACGGTAACAACCAGACCAACCAGAGCGACAGCAAGGTTCAGATGTGGCTTGCCAATGCCAGCAAGGTACGAGCCGATGACATTGGCGATACTAAAGATCGTAACACCCGGTAACAGCCACATCAGCGCCGGGACGCTCTCTCGAAACGCGGCTCCAAACACCAGCGGCAACAGCATGTCGCCTCCTATCACCAATCCTCCTGCCAGCACGATGCTCAACCACAATGAGAGGCGCGCTACACGCGCTGTTCGCTGTTGAGCGCTCACCTGATCGGTAGAAGCAGCGACATCAGGCAACAACACCTGTGATGTAGTACCAGAAACCAGCCATAATAACTGTGCAATTCCCACTGCCAGCGAGTACAAACCAACGCCTTTAACCCCTACAAAGTAACTGACAAAGAAGATATCGAGGCGATAGTTCAGGAACTGTGCCATATTCGCCAGATACGATGGGAGCGAATATGTTATGACTTCGGATAAGCCGCTTTCCTGTCGGATTGAACCGGTCAGCCACGGTCTGAGCGTCCACAGAAAAAGAAACACAATTGCCATGCTACCGCCGACCTGCACCCAGACCAGTGCTTCTGCCGTGAGTTGTTGACTCCGGAACCACGCAGCGTATATGAAGACCAGAATCGCAATCAATGTCACAATTTGACCATACAGATTGATGAGATTAACACGCGGAATTTCCTGTAAACCGATCAGCACATTACGGTAATGTCCCGACAGCAGAATTCCGAGCACAAGGAGCGCAATGGCAATCACTCCCCAGCGTTCACTTTCTGGCGGCACGAGGGCTGGCGCCAGCGTCGTTCGCACCAGCCCAACCAATGCAATCGTTGCCAGCAACGTCTGGAACAATGCAATGAGCGCCAGACGTATCAGTAATCCGTTAATAACCGCACGTCCGCGTG
Organism: Roseiflexus sp.; assembly: GCA_017743475.1. Lineage (GTDB taxonomy): Bacteria > Chloroflexota > Chloroflexia > Chloroflexales > Roseiflexaceae > Roseiflexus. Next base: position 47,737 of record JAGHYV010000031.1, read on the forward strand.
CCACGACATACACGATCCCGGACTGAAGCGATAATCCAAAAACCATCGCCAGTAATGTGCCAGTCGCCACGATCAGGTCGGCGCTCCCCTTCGCTGTTGGACCGAACCCACGGGCAATCACAATACTACTCACCAGACCGATCACAATGGAAAGAATGCTGGTAGCGAATGAATGAACGCTGCTGTACAGCAGTGATGACGGACTGCGCGACATTTCATGCAGGGCCGCGATACGCATAAAACCGAGGAGACTCTTCACTTTATCCCCACAGCTGTCAGGTTTCCGCCAAACAGCACGTTGTACAAAAGCGAGCGTTTTACGATGCTTAGTCGACCGGCAGGAGCAGGGCTATCGAACCAGACGCGGACCTGGCGAAAGCCTGCACGCCAGAGTGCAACATAGAGAGACAGGTAACTCTGTTCATTAAGGTGAAGTTTAGAGTAGTCCGGATGGAGTGTATCTTCAGGACGCGCACCAATGTCGATTCCTGTCCTCCAACGCACGTACCATCGCATGAGAGGGTGTGTGTGTCTTGACCAACGATTAGGAGATGTGTAAATAAGCAGCTTTCCGCCAGGTTTTAGCCATCTTTTGACGTTTTTGAGGATAATTTTACTTTCATCGGGCGAAACATGTTCAATAAACTCAGACATCAGAACCTTGTCAAACATATTGGATCGGAAAACATCATCCGTGGCAAAAGCACATAGAAAAGATGTCTGGATTTCTCTGTCACTGTTTCGCGCGATAGTCCCTAACTTTTGCTGTGCCAGCACAATAGCATCGCGGGAAAAATCACATCCAACCGCAATCGCACCAAGAAAGCCAGCAGCGATTGTAACCTCACCACGGCCACACCCCAAATCCAGAAAGTAGTCTCCCGGATGAATGTCGAGAAGTTCGAGATTGCGTCGTGCACGGTCAAACAATGTCTGCGGCGTTCCATCAAACTGGACGAACTGATCATACCCATCGACTCGCTGAAGAAAATACTCTTGCTGGTAGGCATCTCGCACGTCGATAGAGCGCAGTGTGTGTTTATGGCTCATGCGTTTCCTCCTAATCCGGGATTTGTGTCACGGTCTATGCCACCAGTATAGCCTTCTTATGCCAGAGCTCACCTCACAAAATCGTGTCGATTCGCATACAAAATCGCTACAAAGCGGACGCAGGGGAAGAGGACCAGGGAGAGAACATTGCAGACCCAAAACGTTGAGGTCCCACCTTCAAATTGCACGCTGCTCCGGATTTCTTCATTGAATTAGCTCATTGCCGGTGATAACGTGGAATAGCATCCTGATACACATAACTGGCTTCTCGTACCCCGCCGCCATTGCCTCGACTGCTGCCAACAGCATAGCGTCGGTCAGGTCCGGGTAGAGCAGTGCTTTCGTTTGCCAGCAGGTGACCGGGACGCCACCCAAGACAGGCGAAGCATTCCTTCTCCCTCAAACAACTGATCGCGCAGTGACAGATGATCTCCATCGCCCATTTGCCAGGTGGCCCACAATCGAACCGCCCTGGCTGGACCCAGATGTTTCCACAGCACTTCCATAGCTTCGCGCAGAACCTCTTGCTCACGAATCACCGTCACCGTCATTTTTCTCCTCCAATGCGCACGACGAATGCTGCCGGGTTCAACACCCGTAGATTCTCACCCTGATAACATCGCACCAATCGATCATCACAAGTCAAGAAATACTCGCTGCCAGCCGCTTCAGCACAGGCTATGTGCAACCCATCAATAGCCTTGAGCCCCTACTGTTCCAACTCCTCGGCTCGCCTTTTGATATCCTCATCGACCTTACGGTGAACGCCTGCCAGGCTTGAACAGCGGGTTACCCGGTTCCTGCGTAACTGAAACGGACTTCGATTGTTTTCGTACTCTAACACTGATGAGGTCACCAGCGTCACGCTTCCCGCTTCGATCATCTGGAGAATCACAGCAAAAGCAAGTGTTTCCAGCCAGATCCTGGGCTGCGTCTGGTCATCAAATGGCCTGTTATATACGCTGGTATCCAGATAGACTTTCACCTCTCTCCTCTGCTTCACTGATCCCCCGCCTGTCCAAACGTAATCTTAGGTGGGGATGGTCTGGCAGTGGTTTGCGTCACAACGGCGCCTCCCTGACGCATTGGTTGACCGGGCGGATTATCGCCGCCGGATGCACCAGTGTTGTGTCATTGTAGCACAACGCAGGCATGCGCCGCGCCGGGCGATGACTGCGCACGGTCGCGGAACGGCGCGGCGACGGTCAGGCTTCCCGTACCCCCGCCGCCACTGCCTCGACCACTGCCGCCAGCATGGCGTCGGTCAGTTCCGGGTAGATCGGCAATGCCAGCGTTTCGGCGGCGGCGCATTCGCTCGCCGGCAGATCGCCGGGACGCTGCCCCAGGTAAGCAAAGCATTCTTGCAGGTGTAATGGCACAGGGTAGTAGATCTCATGACCAATCTGGCGGGCTTTGAGCGCCGCCATCACCTGATCCCGCTGCGCCACACGGATGACGAACTGGTTGTAGATGTGCCTGCGGTCTGGCGCTTCAACCGGCAGCACGACCCTGCCCGGCGGCAGCGTGCAGTCGCCTTTGTTACGCGCGTGACACCCGGCAGTCAGACAGGATGGCGGATCGATGGTCAACCCTGCTTCGGCGAACAGGCGCCGGTAGGTCGCCGCATTCCGCTGCCGACCTGCCGTCCAGTCATCCAGATACTTCAATTTGACCCGCAGCACGGCGGCCTGCAAGGCATCGAGGCGGAAGTTGCCGCCGATCAGTTTGTGGTAGTACTTGGGATACGCGCCATGCCCGCGCAACAAACGGATCCGTTCCGCAAGCGCAGCATCGTTGGTGGTGACCATGCCGCCGTCGCCGAAACCACCCAGGTTTTTTGAGGGGAAGAAACTGAAGCATCCCATGTGCCCGATTGAGCCTGCGCGTCGCCCTTTGTACTCCGAGCCGATTGCCTGCGCTGCATCTTCGATCACGACCAGACCATGGCGCTGTGCGATGTCCATAATTGGGTCCATGTCCGCCATCTGACCGTACAGATGCACCGGCATGATCACACGGGTGCGCGGCGTGATCCGCGCCTCGATGGAAGTCGGGTCGATGTTAAACGTTAACGGGTCGATGTCGACGAATACCGGCACAGCGCCAAGCCGGGCAATCGAACCGGCGGTGGCGAAGAAGGTGTAGGGCGTGGTGATGACCTCGTCACCCGGACGAACGTCTATCGCCATGAGCGCCACCAGCAGCGCGTCGGTGCCTGACGATACGCCAATGCCATAGGCGCACCCGGAGTACGCGGCAACCTCGCGCTCCAGCGCTTCGACTTCGGGACCCAGAATAAACTGCTGCGCATCGGCGACACGATCGATGGCGGCGCGAATCTCGTCGCGGATGGCGGTGTACTGCGCTTTGAGATCCAGCAGAGGCACGGAAGGTTGAAGGTGGGAAGGTTGAAGGTGGGAAGGTTGAAGGTGGGAAGGTTGAAGGTGGGAAGGTTGA
>JAGHYV010000111.1 GCA_017743475.1 Roseiflexus sp.
ATCTTGTCCTCGGAGACGCGACGCGGGCGGGACGCCCGCGCTCCCAGGGTGTCACTCCAGGTGTGAACGGTTACTCGTCAGCACATCGGCAGGCGCAACAACGATAATCTCGTCGAAATCTCGGAAATCATCGCCGTTAAACGTCAACAGATGTGTGACCTCATGGGCAAGCATCGCCGCAACCAGTCGTGCGTCGTGAACGTGTCTACCGGTGATTTGATGTTTGGTGACGAGTTGGCACCAGTGCACAAAGATTGCCGGTGTCTCTTCGAGCAGTGGAAACAGATCGAGGAGCCGATCAATTTCCTGGTGCACCGTAGCGACTGGCCAGCCGAGGCCATTAGCCTAGATTGGTCGGCTTGCGACAGACCAGAACTCGATCAGGTTCTGCGCCGTCAAATAGATTTCGTTGCCACGCTCAAGCAACGCCACCAGGGCATCGACGGCGAGCGCGTGATGGGGCGATGCGCGCTGCACGGCGCGTAGCCAGATGTTTGTATCGAGTGAGGTATGCGCTCATCAGTCGTACAACCGGTCACGGCGCAAAGCTTCGTCTGGGATAGGCAGCGCGGACGGACGCTCGAGCCCAGCCCATTGTCGCGCAGCTTCAGCCCGCTCCTGCGGGGTTGCGGTCAGCCAGAACGGTGTGATCCGGCGCAGGATGATCGTCTCCCCCTGTACTTCAAGCACGAAGCGGGTGTGCGGCTTCACTGCGTCCAGCAGGGCGCGAGGCAACTGAATTGCTCCCTGTGCATCAACTTCGATGATCGTGCGCATTGCGCGTGCTCCTTTCGGATTGATCTGCCTGCATTATCCACGAGACGCACCCGTTGAGCAACTCCCCGGCATAGCGGGCGCTGGCGCCAGCGGGGACAACGGCAGCGCCGTCGCCCACATGCTCTGTAGCGGCGTGCCGCAGGATCGCACCGCATTCCTGCCGGGTGCACGGACGTCCTCGCCCGCTCCAGACCGAAGATGACCGAGATTGCCGCCTGGCTGAAAACGCACACGCTGTCTGAAGGAGTGGAGATAAAGGGAAAGCGTTCACCTTTCTCCTGGGAGTGAGGGCATCTTGCCCTCTGAGACGCGACGCAGGCGGGACGCCCGCGCACCCAGGAGACGCCCGCGCTCAGCGAGGGCATCTTCCCCTCGGAGACGCGACGCAGGCGGGACGCCCGCGCACCCAGGGTGTTACCCATTACAGGGGTAGGTTTTTGGGGAAGCCTCTGCGTGTCATCTACCGTTTCAGGCATCAGGACGCCCAAAATCCCCCTTCTCCCCTTGTGGGAGAAGGGGGCAGGGGGAAGAGGGGCAAAAGCGTATGGGAATGCAGCAGATCACTCATCTCTCCCGAGAAATCTACCCTTGAGAGGGGTGTCACCCCAGGTTTGAACGGTCGCAGGGGGAAAACCGGCACGCTACGCGCTGAACCGAATCTGGGATTGACCAGAACGACGAATCCGGCTACAATGGGAGCAGATAGTCTCTCCGCATCCGTCCATCAAGTCACGCATACATCACAGGTCAGCACCATACGTCAGGTCGCGCACAGCCGGTCGTTGTTCAGCGTATGTACCGGTTACGCTGGTTATATGTTCTGACAGGTAACCCATTCAGGGGCGAACCTTCGCCGCTGTAGCAGGGTCAGGAGCGGATTTTATGGCGAATGGCAACGGTGCGTCTCTGTCACCACCGCAGTTGGAGATAGACAGCGTCAGTCTTGACTTCGGCGGGGTTCGCGCTCTGTCAAATGTATGCTTCAATATCTACCCCGGAACTATTCAAGCCATCATTGGACCGAACGGCGCTGGTAAAACCAGCCTGCTCAACTGTATCAGCGGATTGTACCGCCCGCAACATGGGGCGATTCGCTTCGAAGGGCGCAACATTATCGGTATGGCGCCCCACGCCATTGCCCGTCTTGGCATTGCGCGCTCCTTCCAGAATATCGAGCTGTTCCGCCATATGACCGTTCTCGATAACCTGATGCTGGGGCGCCACATCCACATGCGCAGCGGCGTCTTGAGCGGCGGACTTTACTGGGGGCGCGCGCAGCGCGAAGAGATCGCCCACCGCGAGGTAGTGGAGCAGGTGATCGACTTGCTCGAAATTCAGTCCATCCGCAAAAAGACAGTCGGGACGCTTCCATATGGTCTGCAAAAGCGGGTCGAACTTGGCCGCGCGCTCGCTATGTCGCCGCGCCTGCTGCTGCTCGATGAGCCAATGGCCGGGATGAACAGTGAAGAGAAGGAAGACATGGCACGCTTCATCCTCGACGTGAACGAGGAGCGCGGAACTACCATCGTGCTGATCGAACACGACATGGGAGTAGTAATGGACATTAGCGACCGGGTCGCTGTGCTGGAGTTCGGTCAATTAATTGCTGACGGCACACCTGAAGAGGTACGCACCGATCCAAAAGTAATCGATGCCTATCTTGGACGTGAGCATGCAATTCGTCAGGGATGAGGTGCTATGGACAATGCAACGCTTCCGCGCCTGTTGATGGAAAATGCCCGACGTTTGGGCAACCGGGTTGCGCTCCGCGAGAAGGATTTCGGCATCTGGCAGACTGTCACCTGGCGGCAGTTCGCCGATCATGTGCGTGCATTCGCGATGGGCCTGCGCGCGCTAGGGGTCGAGCGTGGCGACAAAGTGGCAATTATCGGCGACAATCGCCCCGAGTGGCTCTACGCCGAACTGGCTACCCAGGCGATCGGCGGTGCCTCGATCGGCATCTACCAGGACTCGGTCGCCGAAGAGGTGCGGTACCTGGTCGAGGCATCCGATGCGCGCGTGATTGTGGCTGAGGATCAGGAGCAGGTCGATAAAATCATTGAAATCTGGCCCGGACTGCGTGGCGTGCTCAAGGTCATTTACTACGAGCCAAAGGGGTTGCGCAGTTACCGCCAGCCGTATCTCGCCAGTTTCCCCGATATTGAAGAGATGGGGCGCGCCTTTGATCACGCGCATCCCGGTTTGTTTGAAGCAGAAGTGTCGCAAGGACATCCTGACGACATCGCCATTCTCTCGACAACGTCGGGCACGACGGGCAAGCCCAAACTGGCGATGCTGACCCATCGCAATCTGATCAGTCAGGGTGCCGGACTGCTGGCAGTCGATCCGCTGGGACCGGACGATGAGTTTGTGAGTTTTCTGCCACTGGCATGGGTTGGCGAACAGATGATCACCGTGGCTGCCGGTCTTCAGTGTGGCCTAACGATTAACTTTCCAGAATCGATTGACACGGTGCAGGAGAACATTCGTGAAATCGGACCAAGTGTAATGTTTTCACCGCCCCGCATTTGGGAGAATATGCTTTCGCAGGTGCAGGTGAAAATCCAGGACAGCACACGGCTCAAACGAGCAGTCTATGAGTGGGGATTGCGGCAGGGGTACGCTATGGCGGACGCTCGCTTCAATGGCGCGACGCCTGGTCTGCTCTTGCGCCTGAAGTATGCGCTGGCGCGCCTGATCGTCTTCGAGGAACTGAAGGATCATTTGGGTTTGCGCTTCATCAAGCGCGCCTACACTGGCGGCGCCGCGCTTGGTCCTGATGTCTTTCGTTTCTATCACGCCATCGGCGTCAATCTGAAGCAGGTCTACGGTCAGACCGAAAGCGCCGGTCTCAGTGTCATTCACCGCGATGGGCAGATCAAGTTCCAGACGGTTGGCACGCCCCTTCCCAATACCGAGGTCCGGATTGCTGCGAATGGCGAGATTCTGGTCAAAAGCCCATCGGTGTTCATCGGCTACTACCGGAACCCCGAGGCGACTGCCGAAACGCTGCGGGATGGCTGGTTGCACAGCGGCGACGCAGGCTACTTCGACGAAGATGGGCACCTAGTGGTGATCGACCGCGCGAAAGATGTGATGACACTCAGCGATGGAACGATCTTCTCGCCGCAGTTCATCGAAAATAAACTGAAGTTCAGCCCCTATGTCAAAGAAGCGGTCGTGTTCGGCGGCAACTGGCCCTTCGTCACGGCGATCATCAACATCGACTTCGCCAATGTGGGAAAGTGGGCAGAGAATGCACAGATCTCCTACACCACCTACACCGATCTGGCGCAGAAACCAGAGGTCTACGCGCTGATTCGCAGGGATGTGGAGCGCACGAACGCCGATCTTCCGCCAGCAGCGCGCATCCAGCGGTTTCTCCTGCTGCACAAGGAACTCGACGCGGATGACGGCGAACTGACACGCACTCGCAAAGTCCGCCGCCGCCTGATCGCCGAGCGCTACCGCGAGATTGTGGAAACGCTGTACAGCGATCAGCGTGAGATGGAAGTCGAGACAACGATCACCTATCAGGATGGTCGGACGGCGTTGATCAAAACGCGCCTGCGTATCGAAGACCTGGAGGAAGCAGCGACGGTTGAAACCAATGGTCGGATGGCGCGTGCGCTTGCCAGATAGCGTTCCCGGAGAGGCGTATGGAGAAATTCATCCAACTGACGCTGAGCGGCATTGCCAATGGTGCGATCTTCGCGCTGGTTGCGCTGGGGTTCGTCCTGATCTACAAGAGCAGCGATGTGATCAATTTCGCGCAGGGCGAGTTGCTGCTGATCGGCGCTTACCTGACGTATACCACTGTAGAGATGATCGGGTTGTGGTGGCCCATCGGTGTGGTTATCGCCGTGGTACTGGCAGCGATCATTGGTGTGCTGGTCGAGCAACTTGTGCTGCGCCCGCTGATCGGCGAGCCGACCATCTCGGTCATTATGGTCACCATCGGGCTGTCGTTGCTGCTGCGCGCGATCATCGGCGGTATCTGGGGTGTAACGCCTAGAACTGCGCCGCAGTTCCTTCCCCGCGATACGATCACCCTGTTTGGGGCGAATGTCGGAGTAGACCGGCTCTGGGCGTTTGCGTTGGCGTTGACGCTCTTTGTGCTGCTGACCCTTTTCTTCCGCTACAGTCGTGAAGGCATCGCTATGCGCGCCGTTGCCGACGATCAACAAGCGGCGTTGAGCATGGGGATCAGCGTCAAGCGGGTGTGGGCGATTGCCTGGGCCATCGCAGCAGTGACCGCGTCGGTCGGCGGTATTCTGTTGATGAGCATCTTTGGTGGGGTCTCCGGTCAGATTGCCCGCGTTGGTCTGCTGGTCTTCCCGGTAGTGATCCTGGGCGGTCTCGACAGTATTCCCGGAGCGATTGTCGGTGGTTTGATCATCGGGTTGCTGCAATCGTTCGCTGGCGGGTACCTGCCGCCCGAACTCGGCATGGGTGAGGTTGCTCCTTTCATTGTGCTCTTGCTGATACTTCTGGTGCGCCCTTACGGTCTGTTCGGGCAGCGGATCATCGAGCGCGTGTAGAAACGGGGCGTCGCTATGCAAAGCGGAACCTTCCATACGTCGTATGCCAGCGATATGGCATTGCGACCCTACTGGCCACAGCGGGTGCGGATTGCCATCGTACTGATTGCGGTGCTCATCTTCCCCTGGTTCGCCGACCGTTACTGGCTGAACCTGGCGAATACCATTGCTATTGCTGCGATTGGCGCAATCGGTCTCAACATCCTGGTGGGGTATACCGGTCAGATCAGTATCGGCCACGGCGGATTCCTGGCGGTCGGCGCGTATACTGCGGGGCTGCTCGCCGTTCGCCTGGACATGCCGATGTGGATCACTATTCCGGTCGCCAGCCTGTTCACCGCGCTGGTCGGCGCGTTCTTCGGGTTGCCATCGGCGCGTCTCAAAGGTCTCTACCTGGCGATTGCAACCCTGGCGTCGCAGGAGATCATTATCTGGCTGCTCACGCATGGGAAATTGCTCGGCATCGGCGAATCGCTGTCCCTGCCGCCTGCGACAAATAATCTCTTTGGCGTGCCGCTCAATGCGCTTGGCAACAACGATTTCGTCTTCTACTGGATAACGGTCGGTTTCCTGGCGCTGACAGTTATCTTTGTAAGCAATCTGTTCCGCTCGCGCGCCGGGCGCGCATTCGTGGCAATTCGTGATCAGGACATCGCCGCCCAGGTTATCGGGGTGGACATCTTCCGCTATAAACTGCTCGCCTTTGCCACGTCATCGTTCTTCGCCGGGCTGGCTGGCGCGCTGACGGCGCACTACCGCGGCATCATTTCGTGGGAACGCTTTACCATCGATACGAGTATTCTCTACCTGGCGATGATCATCATCGGCGGGTTGGGCAGCGTGTCCGGGTCGATCTACGGCGCAGCCTTCATGGTGCTGTTGCCGGCGATGCTGGCGAACCTGGCGCGCTCCGTAAGCGGTGTCGTGCCGGATATCAACTCCTATCTGCCCTTCATTCAGCAGGGTGCGTTTGGTCTGGCAATCATCCTGTTCCTAATCTTCGAGCCTGAGGGAATTGTCAAAATGTGGCGCAACGTCAAGGATTACTTCCGGTTATGGCCGTTCAGTTATTAGGTTCACGACAAGGAGGACGGAATGCGCAACGAACGACGATGGTTCAGCATGCTCGCACTGATGCTGGCACTGGCACTGCTGCTGGCAGCATGCGGCGTACAGCAGCAACCCCCCGCCACCGGTGGCGGAACCGGCGGACCGCCGATCAAGATTGGCGCGATCTTCGACCTGACCGGGCCTACTGCGGACGTTGGAACACCCTACTCCAAAGGACAGATTGCCTTCATCGAGTGGAAGAATGCCAATGGCGGCGTGGCTGGTCGCCAGTTGCAACTGATCAGCCAGGATTACGCCTATGAGGTGCCGCGCGCCGAGGAACTCTATACCCAGTTCGTCACGCAGGACAAGGTAGTGGTGTTCTCCGGCTGGGGCACCGGCGACACCGAGGCGCTCAAGGGCAAGATCACTGCTGATAAGATTCCTTTCATCTCGGCATCGTACTCGGCAACGCTGGCGAACCCGGCTGAGACGCCTTACAACTTCCTGGTCGCTCCTACCTACTCTGATCAACTGATTATCGCCATGAAGTGGGCGCTCGACGACTGGAAGGCGAAAGGAAAGAGCGGCGTGCCAAAGTTCGCGTACCTGATCAACGATAGCCCCTTCGGACGGTCGCCGCTGGCCGATGGAACAGCCTTTGCCAAAGCGAACGGCGTCGAGACGCCGCTAGAAGTGCCGTCGCCGCGTGGTGCCACCGACCTGACGCCGCAGTTGACTCAGATCCGCGATTTTGGTGCCAATTACGTCTTCCTCCAGAATGTGTCGAGTCCGGCGGCGCTGGCGATCAAGAATGCGAAGAGCCTGGGTCTTGACGTGCAGTTCGTCTGCCTGAACTGGTGCGCCAATGAACTGCTGATCAAACTCGCCGGCCAGGATGCTGAGGGGGTGGTCGGCGCCATTCCGTTCAGCCCAGAAGGTGAAGGTGCAAAAGTGGCACTCAACTTCGCGCGCGAGAAGGGGATCGATTATGGCGGCGCTGACAGCACCTTCGTGCAGGGATGGACGGCCATGTCCATCCTGGTCGCTGGCATCGAACGCACCCTGAAAGATGGGAAAGAGTTGACCGGCGAGAATATTAAGAACACCCTTGAGACGATGGGACCGATCGATACTGGTGGTGTGACGTTGCCAGTCGTTTTTAGCAGTACCGACCACGCTGGCTTGAAGTCGCTGCGGATGTTCCGCGTGCAGAATGGGAAATGGGTGGCGATCACCGACTTCATTAGCGCGAAATAGCCGTCAAATAGCGGTTGTGGACCGGCGATACGCACAACCACGTGAGCGTGAGATAGCCGTCGAGCAGCAGTGTGGTTGTGTGCCAGCGATGCGCACAACCACACCTGTCGCGGAGCAACGCAGATGGCAGAGAAGATGGAACGCAGATGCAGCCAATGCTCGCCCTCAACAATGTTGAGGTGATCTACAACGATGTGGTGCTCGTTCTCAAGGGACTGTCGCTCACAGTTCCGGAGGGGCGCATTGTTGCCCTGCTCGGATCCAACGGCGCTGGCAAGAGCACGACGCTCAAGGCGATCTCCGGTCTGCTGAAGCCGGAGAACGGTGAGGTGACTGATGGCGAGATTCGCTTCCTCGGTCAACCGATCCACAAAAAGGACGCCGCCGAGATTGTGCGCATGGGTATCTTCCAGGTGCTGGAAGGGCGACGTGTCTTTGAACACCTGACGGTCGAAGAGAATCTACGCGCCGGAGCATATACGAGTGGCTGGAAAGGGTTCGATGAGAAGCTGGAAATGGTCTACTCCTACTTTCCGCGCCTGAAAGAGCGCCGCCGCCAGGTTTCGGGTTTTCTGAGCGGTGGTGAGCAGCAGATGCTTGCGATTGGACGGGCGCTCATGGCGCATCCCAAACTGATCATGCTCGATGAGCCGTCGCTCGGGCTGGCGCCACTGCTGGTGGAGGAAATATTCCAGATCATCAGGCAAATCAATCAGGATCGCGGGGTGACCATCCTGCTGGTGGAACAAAATGCACGACTAGCGCTCGAGTCTGCCGACTATGCCTACATTATGGAGAACGGTCGGATCGTGCTTGAAGGATTGCCCGCTGATCTGAAGGACAACCCAGACGTACGCGAATTCTATCTGGGACTCAACGAGGTCGGGCGGCGCAAGAGTTACCGCGAGGTCAAAACCTACAAACGGCGCAAACGCTGGCTCTCATAAAGCGCGGATACAGCTATGATCGATCTCCAGACATTCTACGCTGGCTTCGACGCGCAGGTGCGCGAGATCGTTGCCTACGGATATGACCACTCCCCTGCATTTCGGCGACGCATGGACGCGGCTAGTCTGAGGCCGGATGACATCCAGACTGTCGCCGATCTCGCCAGATTGCCTGTGTTGCGCAAGGAGCAACTGGTGGAGATTCAGCGTCAGGGTCCAGGGTTGGGCGGTATGCTCACAGTGCCGCTTTCGGCGCTGCGACGAATATTTCAATCGCCGGGTCCGATCTACGACCCGGAGCCGGATGAGCCGGACTCGTGGCGTTGGGCGCCGGCATTCCGCGCCGCCGGGTTTGGTCCTGATGATCTCGTTCTGAACTGTTTCAGCTACCACCTGACACCTGCCGGTGTGATGTTCGAGGAAGGCGCACGGGCAGTGGGATGCACCGTCATTCCAGGCGGTGTTGGCGGTCAGGCACAGCAGATCGAGGCGCTGGCGCACCTGGGAATTACGGCATACGCCGGGTTGCCCAGTTACCTGAAGGCGTTGCTGGAACGCGCCGCCGAACAGGGGCACGATCCGCGTTCCTGGCCGCTGAACAAGGCATTTGTCGCCGCTGAACCGCTCCCTCCTTCATTGCGGGCGCTCTTCGAGGAACAGTACGGCATCCTCGTCTACGACGGCTATGGCACTGCTGAAACCGGCAACCTGGGGTACAACGGACCAGAACGGCAGGGATGGCACCTGCCGACCGATGCGCTGGTGCAGGTGTGCGATCTGAACACTGGCGAACCGCTGCCGCCTGGACAGACTGGCGAAGTTGTGGTGACGCTGTTCCGACGCGATTACATTCTGGTGCGCTTCGCCGTCGGCGATCTATCGGCGGTGATGGAGCCAGGGCAACCGACGGTCATCCCGACGCCGCGCCTGGTCGGGTGGCTCGGTCGCAGCGGCGACAGCGTGAAGGTGCGCGGAATCTTCGTTCATCCGCGACACGTCGATGAAGCCATGCGCAGGATAAACGGAGTCGCAGGCTACCAGGCCGTCGTCGTTCGTGAACACCACCGCGACGATCTGATCTGCCGCATTGTACCATCTACCGATGCTGATGCAACAGAACTGAAGACGGTCGCCGAACAGGCACTGTACGATGCGCTCAAACTCCACTGTCGGGTCGAGATCGTATCCGGGTTGCCCGAAGGCGCCAGAACATTCGTTGATGAACGCACGTGGGAGTGAGGGCTTTTGCCCCTCATCCCCCAACCCCCTTCTCCCACAAGGGGAGAAGGGAGAGTTTGGGCATCCTGAAGCCCAAAACGAGAGAAGGAACGCAGGAGCTTCCAAAAAAACCGCCCTTATAAGACCACAGGGATTCCCCATTTCCTGGTTGGCGTAGCGGTGCAGCGTCCTGCGTTGCGCGTTTCCGGGTCAGGCGCAGCGGCGCCTACTTCCAGCGCACCTGATGGAGAGTGAGCACTGTAGCAGTTCTCAGATACATTGACCATTGTTCCTATCCGCCCTGTCGCGTGAGGCGCCTTCCGCTGGCGGAGTGTAGACCGAAATTCATTTCGGTCGCCGCGTGGAGGGTGCGATTCCGGGAGTGTTCAGCCTCGTTCACCAAGTTCAACCTCGTATGAGAACTGCTAATCCGGTATTCGCCTTGTGCCATCGGGCTAAAGCCCTCGGCTAGTCAAGGCGAAGCCCGCCTGCGCGGGGGCGGCGTCGCTCGTGCGGGCTGAAGCCCTTCCTAAGCGCGTGGAAGCCCCGGCGGGGCTCTGGCGTTCTCACCGCTGCGAGCGATGGACAGCCTGATTGCCACCACGTGCGTCCTGGGTGCGCGGGCGTCCCCGCCCGCATGCGGAGACTGCGGGCTGATGGAGAGTGAGCAATACATCCGGTATGCGCCTCGTGCCGTCGGGCTGAAGCCCTCGGCTAGTCAAGGCGAAGCCCGCTGCGCAAGCTAGAGCGGTGAGCATCCTGCTCAGCATGGAGAGAGACAAAGTCAAGGCGAAGCCCGCCTGCGCGGGCGCACGACGCTGCTCGTGCGGGCTGAAGCCCTCCCTGAGCACGTGGAATCCCCGGCGGGGCTATAGCGTTCTCACTGCTGAGAGCGATGGGCAGCATGATTGAACCACGTGCGTCCTGGGTGCGCGGGCGTCCCCGCCCGCATGCGGAGACTGCGGGCTGATGGAGAGTGAGCAATACATCCGGTATGCGCCTCGTGCCGTCGGGCTGAAGCCCTCCCTGAGCGTGGGGAAGCCCCTGCGGAGCTCTAGCGTTCTCACTGCTGAGAGCGATGGGCAGCATGATTGAACCACGTGCGTCCTGGGTGCGCGGGGCGCGCGCATACCGGGGCGTGCGTCAGGGGCGCAGCGGCGCTGCGCCCTGACGCACTCGTCCACCACCACGAATGCATCGGCGGGACGGGCGCCCCGCCGGGTGCAGACGGCGGCGCACGCTGCCTCATCGCGCTCGGCGGCGTGCAGCGTTTTTTTGACTAACCAGGGCGGGTGATGGCGCGATCCACGGTAGATCGCGCTACGGGGCAGTCGGGATGCTGCCGATTCCTCCAGGCGGCGTGGGCGTTGCATGTGGCGTCGGGCGCCGCTTCGAGGCGGGCGCGCAGCACGTCCAGGTCGTGCCGATCGAAGCGTGGCAAACGGCCCGGCGAACGGCCCAGCGCGAGGGTCGCTCCCGTGCGCGCCGGGCCAGGCCAGCGTTTGATGCTGGACAGACGGACGGCGAAGGTCGCGGCCGCCACATGGCAGGACATCCCCTATTGGACAGCGACGACGACTCGTTCACGAAGGTCACGAGCATATGCGCGCATACCGACAGTTGACCATCGTTCAACTATTTGGGAACTGCTATAATTCAATGTTCATTACTTGCTGTCCTGTCCTCAAAGACAATAGTTGTGCTGCCGTCTTCTTCCACAGAGTTGCGGTTCAGGTTCTGGGGTGAGAGAGACGAAGACCCGGCTGGTGTGGTGAACCGCCAAGTCTCTGAATCAGTGCCGATGGCGTAATCGTTTTGTGCAGATATCAACCACTCATAAGTGGTGTTAGCTTTCAGCTGGCTAATTGTGGTCTGCGTGGCACTCACCGACCGAACGAAGTATCCCCCGTAGCCAGCCTCACGCCAACGCACCAGGTACTCTATCGCGCCAGATACAGGTGACTATTGCAGATTCACCGTTGTGGTCGGCAGTGTTCTACCATTGGTAGGAGCAACCAAAGTGGGAGCGGGCAAGATGGTTCCCCCTGAACCTGCGGTGAAAGACCATACTTCAGAATATGGGCCTTGGACATCGCCACACATCAACCAGGCTCGCCAGTAGTAAGTAGCAGCAGGGTTCAGGTTTCTTGAAAAGCGGAATTCACTCACGCCAGAGGCGCGACTGGACCGCAAAGACCAAACATAACCGGCCTTTGATACTTGCAAACGCAACACCGTCGCATTCGGGTTATTGCCGTTATCCCGCCTGAACAAGGGGGCAATGGTATTCAAACTGCTTCCATTGGCAGGGCTAAGAAGTGTGGGAATTGTTGAGCAGACCCCGTAGTTCCTGAACACTGCTGGCAGATAAGCGGCGGCGACCGGAGTGAAAGTGATTTCAGAAGTATAGCCTGAACCCGCCTGGTTTTGAGAAGCCTGCGAGAGGTCAGCCCCCAACCCATAAGATACCATATCCGGCATCACCACCTAGCTTGGGTCCTGTATTTCCGCCCCCTGAGCGACCATAGTCAATGTGAAAATGAGAAGAAGGGCCGAGGCAATGATGAGGGCGAACATTGAGAACATTCTGGCTTTCATCGCTGTGCTTCTTTCTTTTTCAACTATTTGGGAATTGTTGTGCCCAACTGCCTGCGGTTGAGGTGCATGCGGAGCATGTCAACTCTAAGAGCGTCATCAGAAACCATGATCTCGGATAGAGCCGATTCAGGAGCATTGCGATAGAACCAGGATAAAGAAAGGCTTCGCTCGATTCTGGATGGCGATGGCCCTCCTTAGCGCTTGTTGGATTGCACGACGGGTTTAGTGCGCACATGCTTTATGGGCGTGTCAGGGACAAACTATAAGCTCCTGTTTCGGTTCCTGCCCGACTGGCATCCGCAACTAAAAGAGAAGACCTCATCAAGATTTATTTTGATTTTCGGAATGATTTTTGCGTTTCAGTCGAA
>JAGHYV010000112.1 GCA_017743475.1 Roseiflexus sp.
CCCTCGGCTATGCAAGGCGAAGCCCGCCTGCGCGGGCTAGAGCGGAATAATTACTCAAAGACCATAACGGTAGCACGGCAACTGCTGTCACTCAGGAGACCTGGAGCAACCAGGAGACCGGCGCCGTTGCGCCGGAGCAGGCCACCGTGCGGGTGACCGGTACGTTGCGTTGGGATGCCACGGTGGAGGGGCTGATTGTCGAGACCAGCCAGATGCCGCTGTAAGGCTATCTGCTCGCCAGCTCAAGCGCGTCTTCCTCAGGGAGCGGCGCCCCAAACCAGCGCGCCACTATCGCCCGAGTCGCTGCTCCACCGGGCGTCTCAGTCGATAGCGGTGTGTCGTCCTCGATCGGGGTGTGCCAGAATGCCGAATCGTCACCAGGCTCTGTTGCTGACCCAGATTGCATCGAGTGCTGGAGACGCTCGGCCAGGAGCGCGAACAGACGTGCCTGGTCAATCGGCAACAGTTGCTCAATGAGCGCGACTGCGGTCTCATACGTTGCTGTCACAACGCGACCTCCCTCAGCAGACGACTACTTGCTCAAGTATAGCATGTTCATGCGGGCATTGCAGGTGGCTCCTATGATGGAATGACGTGACTGGTCGGCCAGACGATCTGCACCGATAGATTGCGGCGCTCTTTCTCGCCGAGACCAGCGCCGTCGCGTCGGAGCAGACCACCGTGCAGGTGACCGGTACGTTACGTTGGGATGCCGCAGTGGGGGAGACTGATCGTCGAGACCGGCCAGATGCAGATACGAGTCGGTAGGTGTGTAACGCAAAGCCGTTTGCTATAATGTGCACAGATCGGCAAACGACGTACACAGGCAGGTTGCGTGTATGGTTCGGTGACCCTGATACGAGCATCCAGGCTGATCAATCTGAGCAGGATATAAGCACTGCGCAGGTCGATCAGCGTGTCGTCAACACACAGGGTGGAGATTACGCTGAGGGCGATATTGACAAGCGCCAGGGGAAGTTTGTCGAGGGGGACCAATTTAACTTCGACGGCCACTTTCCTGGCGCAACCTTCAACCTGAAGCCAACCATCTACCAGGCGCCCCGCGAATCACCGCCAGCCTTCCAGGTGCCCTATCGGCCCATGCCCCTGATTGGCCGTGATAAGGTCCTGGCTGAGCTGGCGGATCTGTTGACGGGCGATGCACCGGTGGCCATCATCGGTATAGCCGGTGTCGGCAAGACGATGCTGGCCACCGCCTTTGCCCATCGGCACCAGAAAGACTTTCCCGGAGGGGTCTTCTGGCTGAACATGGAGCAGCCCGACCTGATCGCTGGCCAGGTGGCTGCCTGCGCCGGCCCGGGTGGCCTCAATCTGCCGGATTTCCCGGCGCTCTCGTTCGATGAACGCATCGCCCGGGTGCGCACAGCCTGGAATAGCCCGCTGCGGCAGTTGCTTGTCCTGGACAATCTCGAAGACCCGGACCTGCTCGGGCGCTGGCAGCCAACCGGTAGCGGCACCCGCGTGCTGATCACCACCCGGTGCGACGACTGGCCACGCCATGTACGGCGCCTGCGGCTGCCGGTGCTGCCGCGTTCGGACAGTATTGAACTCCTGTTGGGCGCGC
Organism: Roseiflexus sp.; assembly: GCA_017743475.1. GTDB lineage: Bacteria > Chloroflexota > Chloroflexia > Chloroflexales > Roseiflexaceae > Roseiflexus. Next base: position 1,586 of record JAGHYV010000112.1, read on the forward strand.
GGGCCGCAGACCTGGGAGTGCCTTGTGAAACCTTGACCGGCGATGCTACCGAACGTGATGCTGCCGATGCAATCTGCGACCTGCTCGGCGATCTGCCGCTGGCGCTGGCGATTGCGGCGGCGTTGTTGCGGCTCAACCCCAGCCTGCGCCTGCGCGAGTTTCGGTCCCAGATCGAGTCCGATCAGCTCTTTACGGAGTCGGCCAACACGACCACTATGCAGGCAGCGTTGCGCGAGGCTGGACTCCCGACCGGCCGTGGACGGGGCATTGCGGCGACCTTCGCCATCAGCTATCGGCAACTCCAGCCGACGGCTGTGCCGGATGCCCGGGCGCTGCGGATGCTCCACGCTGCGGCCTACTGTGCTCCGGAGCCGATTCCTCAGGAGTTGCTCTGGCGGGTTGCCGACCTCGACCCGGTGAGCGTGGAGGATCGGATGGCGGGCGACGCGGCGATGCGCCGGCTGCGTGGGCTGGGCCTGATCGGCGCTCCCTCTGTGGAGCATGCAGGTACGGTGACCCTGCACCGGTTGCTCGCCGCCTTTGTGCGGCATCAGCCCCATCTGCCGGAGGTGCTCGGAGCAACCGCCATGGCGCTGGCGAACTACACCCGCGCCTTGCAGGATGCCGGGCAGATCAAGCAGAGCCTGGCGCTCGTGCCGCACCTGGAAAGCGTGCTGACCCACCAGGCCAAAACCCTCGGCGCGGAGCATCCCGACACGCTCAGAACAGCCCACGCCCTGGCTGACACGCTGTATGAGCAGGGCGACTACGCGGGAGCGCGGGTGCGCTACGAGGCGGTGCTGGCGGTTCAGACCCGCCTCCTCGGCGCGGAGCATCCCAATACGCTCGCCACAGCCCACAACCTGGCCAATACGCTGGAGCACAGCGGTCGCTGGCGGGCTGCAGCGCGTTTACGTATGCAGACTGTTCGTAATAGCGAGCAGTGGCCAGGTATCGCGCATCCAGATGCAGTGCAATACCTGCTGGCTCTGAGCCGCAACCTGAACGCACGCGGCTATCAGCGGGCAGCGCGACGACTGCTCAAGACGCGACTCGGACAGATGCCCGCAGGTATCTGGCAAAGTGCTGTTCAGTCCAGGCTGGTCTTCTACCGTGCGCGAGCAGTGCTCACCGCGATCCTGGCCAGATGGATCGCCAGCGGCCTTGTCGAACACACGGGCAGCGGTCAGCTTCTCCAGGTGTGTGTCATTGTCATTGCCGTGCTGAGCTACTGGTCGCGCCTGGCGCTGATCGCCCTTTTCGCACTTGCCGGCGCAGCACTTGCTGCCCCAATCTGTAGCGGGTTGCCCGCACCCTGGACGTGGGTCTGCCTCGCTCTCGCGGCACTCATTGCCGGCGGACTCGTGCCCTACGGCGCGCCGGTGATCGCATGGCTGCTCAGCGTCAGCAGAGTGCGGCGACTTATTCAGCTAATCGAGCTGCGCTTATCTCAACGGTTACAGCGTGCATAGCACAGTTACAGTCCGAAATGAAATGACGAGCGAAGGTGCATGTAGCCTAAATCCTGTGGAAGCCTGGGCCACAGTATAGAAAAGGAGACCCGAATGGTGACCGGCATGACTCTTGATCAACTGAAACACTTGACCGATATGCTCTCGCCCGCCGATAAAGCGCGGCTGATCGATGACCTGATTGCCCGGCTCGCCACAGAAATCGCCAGCACTAAAGCACAGGAGTCGCCCTTACGCCAGCGCCTGCGATCAATCAATCTGAAGCGAGTAAGGGCTATAATGAGTTCGTTGAAGCCTGGTCCGCGAGCAGGGAGAAACCCGTCATGAGCAATCCCTCAGTTTACTATCACCGTCTTGCGTGATGAATGAGAAGCACTGCTGCGCCGGATTGTGCGCGAAGAGCTGACCCGTCTCATCGAAGCGCAGCGGTCATCGCTGCTCGACGACTGGTGTCACGAAGGCCCGGATGACCTGGACGGCGATGCTGCGTTGCTGGCGGAGGTGCTGACCCAGATTGAACGTGAAGCGGCCACACCGACACCGCGCATCGACTGGGCAGCGGCTAAAGCAGAGTTGGCGCGTGCAGAGGCTGCCGGTGAGTTACCAGATTGAACTGCACCGTGAGGCGCTGGCCGAACTCAAGGCGCTGCCGGCCTCTGTCCGGGCACAAGCGACTGCATTGTTCGACCTGCTGGCCACCACGCCGCGCCCTCCCCGCGCGAAAGATCTGCGTGACAAACCGGGCATCTATCGCATCTGGCTGGGCGCCGGCGCATTGCTTACGAAACAAGCAGCAAGCAATTGTTGTCCGGCGGATCCGGCGCAAAAGCGATATTGACTATGATAGCCTGTAGCTGCCCTCTGTAACGAAAGGAGTCAATATGCCCTTCCCTACCGCCCATGCCCTGGTAGTCGGCATTGGACGCTACGCCCATGCGCCGCAACTCGATGTGCCGATCACTGCCGCCGACGCGCACGCCGTGGCCACCGTACTGCGCGATCCACAGTTCTGCGGCTACCCGCCGGAGCAGGTGGCGCTGCTCTCCACTACCACCGCGAGCCGCGAGGGGATTCTGGCAGCGCTCGATGATCTGGCGGCGCGGGCCGAGGAGGGTGATACGGTCTTTGTCTTCTATGCCGGTCACGGCGAGTATGGCGACGACGGCTACTATCTTACCACCCACGACACCCGGCTGGACGGGCGTAAGGTTGTGGCAGGCACAGGTATCCGTGAGGCCGAACTGATCGCAAAGCTGCGCGCAATCAAGGCGAAGCGGCTCCTCCTGATCGTCAATGCCTGTCACGCCGGCGAGATCTCGCCGGTTCTGAACCTCGGTGAAGAGCCGATGACCGGCGCCCCGCTGCCGCCGCAGGTCTCGGCGGCGCTGCTGGGCACCGGCGAGGGGCGCGTGATCATCAGCGCCTGTCGTGAGGATCAGTACTCCTTCATCGGTCCTGGCCCGCTGACACTCTTTACCCAGGCGCTAGTCGATGGCCTGCAGGGCAAGGGGGTCAGCAGCAACCGCGGCTACATCAGCGTCTTCGACCTCTACACCCACCTTTACTTCGCGCTCAATGAGGCGGTGCCGCGCCAAGTTCCGGCAGTTGTGCGTCAACGCTACGGTGAACAGCAGGAGCCGGAGTTGACCATCCTCAAGGGTGTCGGGCCGTTCGCGATGGCGCTCTACCGTGGCGCGACGACCCCCGGCAATTTCGATGCTTCCGGTACCCCACCCGAGGGCACGGCGGTGCGCGAGGTCAACCCGGCCTACAGCCAGGCGATGCTGCGCCAGTACCAGCAGCGCATCGGCGGCAATGCGCAGGTCGGCGCGGCGATTGCGGGCGATGTGTACGGCAATGTCACCGTGGATCAGAGCGGTCAGCGCGGTGGGGTCCACTTCGGCAGCGGGAATCAGTTCGGCAGCATCGGTGACGTGGCTGGCCGCGACATGAGCAAGACCGACATCATCCAGGGTGATCGGATCACCACTGGCGACATCAGCGGTACGGGTATCGCAATCGGTCGTGGTGCGCACAGCACAGTGCGTCAGGTGAACACTGGCGGCGGTGACTACGCCGAAGGGAATATCGATAAGCGCACGGGCGCCTTCGTAAGCGGCGACCAGTTCACTATGTCGGGCAATGTCAGCGGCGCGATCCTGAACATCAAGTCAACGCTGACCAATGTCTCGCAGAGCATTGAGGCTGCGCCGCATGGCGACGCGGCGACGAAGGCGCGGCTTCAGCAGCTTATCGAGCAACTGAGCGCAGAGTTGCAAAAGGTACCGGCGGAGAAGGCTAGCGAGGCTCAGGCAGTCGCCGAGACGGCGAAGACCGCTGTCGAGCAGGCAACAAAGGCCCAGCCGAACAAAACCCTGGTGCGGATCAGCGCTGAGGGGCTGAAGCAGGCGGCGCAGAACCTCGCAGTGGTGTTGCCGACTGTGTTGCCAATTGCGACTCAGATTGCCGATACACTACGGAAGATGATTGGCGATTGATTTTCTACATTCCAGTGCGCGTTTGCCCCTCATCCCCCCTGCCCCCTTCTCCCACAAGGGGAGAAGGGGGATTCTGGGCGTTCTGATGCCTGAAATGGGAGATGGCACGCAGGCGCTTGCCAAAAAATCTACCCTTGTGAGCATCCCCCCTGCCCCCTTCTCCCACAAGGGGAGAAGGGGGATTCTGGGCGTTCTGATGCCTGAAACGGGAGATGTCGCGCAGGAGCTTCCCAAAAAAACCACTCCTGTAAGGGTTTAAGGGCGGACAGAACGTTTGAGCAAAGATGCGTTTTCTGGCATTGCAATGCGCAATCTGCTATTCTGTCCGCCCCTACGCGCTGCACTGGCAGGGGCGGGTTCCAAACTTGCCTGCCATGGCGTTCTGATGCTGCTGGAAATGTGCATCACACATGTTTTCTGGCCGCCCTTGAACCTGTAAGGGCGGGGGATAAGGGGCAACGGTGCAAATAACATTACGGTCGTCGCCGTCCCGAAACCGTCCGGTCATAGCGGTCGGCGCGGGTTGAACGCGCAGACGCATCGCGGGAGTGGGGTTTGTGGCGGCGCGGCGCGGCTTCAGATCGCCGCTCTCGCGCATCGTGGCGGCGCGGCGCCCGATTGTCCCACCCATCCTGGGGATGCGGCTCATAGTGGCGCGGCGTTGCGTGGTGGCGTGGTGCGTGATCAGACCGGACATCGTGCGCCGGTGCTGCAGCATGGTAGTCAAAGCCGGGCACGGTTTCCCGCTTCAACGGCTCGCCGATCAGGCGCTCGATAGCGCGCACCATTGCTGTATCGCTGCGCGTTACCAGCGTAAATGCGTCCCCCGTGCGCGCTGCGCGCCCGGTGCGCCCGATGCGATGGGTATACGCCTCGGCGGTCTGCGGCATATCGTAGTTGATCACGTGTGAAATATGCGCCACATCGATGCCGCGCGCGGCAATATCGGTTGCGACCAGGATCTGATACCTGCCGCTGCGGAACCCGTCGAGCGCAGCCTGGCGACGGTTCTGCGACAGGTTGCCCTGCAACGATGTTGCCCGGTACCCCATCCGTACCAGTGTATCGCTGAGATGTTGCGCGCGATGTTTCGTGCGGGTGAAAATCAATACCGATCCGGTATCAGTATGGCGCAGCAACTCGATCAACAGCGCCGTCTTCAGGTGCTCAGCGACCGGATAGATCGCGTGGGTGACGGTGGAAACCGGCGCACTACGCCCGATCTGAATCGTCTGCGGATCGCGCAACGCCTCGCGCGCCAGTGATCGAATCGCGTCGGGCATCGTCGCCGAGAAAAGCATTGTCTGACGCTGCGCCGGAGCAAGGCGTAGAATCCGGCGGACATCGGGCAAAAATCCCATGTCGAACATCTGGTCGGCTTCATCGAGGATCAGCATGTCTAGATGCTCGAGCGTTAGCGTCCCCCGTTCCAGATGGTCGAGCAAACGCCCCGGACAGACGACGGCGATCTCGACGCCGCGCCGCAAACGCTGGATCTGCCCCTGATACCCGACGCCGCCGTACAGGGTGACGCTGCGGAGACCGGTATATTTGCCGAGCGCCTCAATCACCCCCTGAATCTGCTCCGCCAGTTCGCGGGTTGGTGTGACGATCATGGCGCGCACGCGACCGCGCGGTCCGCTCATGAGACGTTGCAGGATCGGCAGCACGAACGCCGCCGTCTTGCCGGTGCCGGTCTGCGCAATGCCGATCACATCGCGCCCGCTTAAGGCATGGGGAATAACCTGTTCCTGGATAGGGGTCGGCGTATGGTATTTGAGATCGCGAATACCAGCGGCAATCTGCGGATGAAAGTGGAATGAATCGAATGACACTGAGCGTCCTCCCTGGCTATGTTTGAGCCAAGTCGTTCACTCAGCTCAATCTCTAATGATGGCATAATTATACCATGAGTCCGCTGCAAAAAGGGTATGTCACCGCAGAGACGCGGCGTTCGCAGAGGAAGACTCTCTTGCGCATCACGCACACGCATGCTGCGAGGTTCGTTTGCAGGGTTCTTTGCGCCCTCGGCGTCTCTGCGGTGCGTTTTTGCAGCAAAGTCTACCATGCATTCTGAATATACAACTGGCGCAGCAGGATATCCTATATTAAAGGCTGGTGAGCAGAAAAACTCTTGGTTCGCAGAGGAGAGTGCATGGCTTCCGAGACGCTCGACGCGCTGCGCGAATTTGCCGCCGACCTGGCGTGGCATGCCGGTCGGTTGACGCTGCGCTATTTTCAGATCGGACTTACGCCGGATCTCAAGGACGATCAGACGCCTGTAACTATTGCTGACCGCGAGGCAGAGCGATTGATGCGTCGCATGATCGAGGAGCGCTATCCGCACCACAGTATTCTTGGCGAGGAGGAGGGCGAAACACGTCCTGGCGCGTCGCACCGCTGGATCCTTGACCCGATTGATGGCACGAAATCGTTCGTTCAGGGTGTGCCGCTGTACGGTGTATTGGTTGGGCTGGAGCGCGACGGCGAATCGGTGGTCGGTGCAGTGTCCTTCCCCGCACTCGGTGATTTCCTGACTGCAGCGAAAGGGCAGGGATGCCAGTGGAACGGCAGGCGTGCGCGCGTCTCACCGGTCAGTGAACTGCGCCAAGCGACACTTCTCTCCAGTGACGCCGAGAGTATGGCGCTTTACGGACGCGAATCTGCCTATCGCTGCCTGGCAAGATCAGTGCGTCTGGTGCGCACCTGGGGCGATGCTTACGGCTACAGCCTGGTCGCAACCGGTCGGGCCGAGATTATGATCGACCCGGTGATGAGCGTCTGGGATTGCGCGGCGCTCTTTCCAATCGTGACTGAAGCGGGTGGCACATTCACTGACTGGAATGGCGTACCGACAATCCACGCTGGCGAAGCGATCGGAACCAACGGCGTCCTGTTGGAACAGGTATTGCAGGCGATACGGCAAGGTTAATTAGGTTTGAAGGCGGACAGCCGAAAAATGCACTAGAAACGCTTTACAGCACACGCAGGTGTATGGTATAGTTTGAAATGGATAGCAACTCATCGGGTCGCCCGTCTGTACGTTCTGCAACAAGCCTTCGACAGCGCTCTTTTGCGCCTGTTGTCAGTGGCTGGAGGCCGACTGTGCGAGTCGTTGCCATGATTATGGCTGGCGGCGAGGGAACACGGCTGAGTGTCCTTTCGGAAAAACGCGCCAAGCCCTCGGTACCATTTGCTGGGAAGTTCCGCATTATCGATTTTACCCTCTCGAACTGTGTCAATTCCGGCATCTTCGATGTTGCTGTGCTGACGCAGTACCGTCCGCATTCGCTGAATGCTCACATTGGTAATGGCAAGCCGTGGGACCTTGATCGCGCCAAAGGCGGTGTACAGTTGCTGCAACCCTATCAGGGTCGTCGCGACGAAAGCTGGTACAAAGGAACGGCGGATGCTGTGTACCAGAATCTCAACTACATCCGCGAACGGCGCGCTGATCTGGTGCTGATCCTGAGCGGCGATCACATTTATAAAATGAACTATGCCGAAATGATCGAATTTCACCAGCAAAAGCGTGCTGATATGACCGTTGCGGTCATGCATGTGCCGCTCGAAGAGACCGATCGCTTCGGCATAATGACCGTTGATGAGAACCAGCGGGTCATTGAGTTCACCGAAAAGCCAAAGAACCGCGACAAGGGAACGCTGGCCAGCATGGGGATCTACCTCTTCAATGTCGATACGCTGGTCAAACGCCTGAGCGAAAACGATGATGGATCGCCGCGCATCGACTTCGGTAAGCACGTCATTCCCGCGATGATTGGGCGCGACGCGGTCTATGCGTTTCCCTTCCAGGGGTACTGGGTCGATGTCGGGACGATCCAGTCATACTGGGAAACGAGCATGGATCTGCTCAACCCGAACAACACTCTCAACCTATATGATACTGAATGGGTCATCCATACGCGCAGTGAGGAGCGCCCACCCGCAAAGATAGGACCGCAGGCGCGCGTCAGTCGCAGCCTGATTTGTAATGGGTGTATCATTCGCGGTACAGTTGAGCATTCGGTGCTCTCGCCGGGTGTGTATGTCTCACCGGGTGCAATTGTGCGCGATAGTGTGGTGATGAACGATACCTGGATCGGTCCTGGCGCTGTGCTTGATCGGGTGATCGTGGACAAGAATGTGGTTGTTGGAGCGGGTGTGCGCCTGGGATGCGGCGATGATTTCACAACCCCAAATCGCGAGCAGCCCGATAAACTGATGACCGGTATCACCATTGTCGGCAAAGGCGCCCATATTCCGCCGCACATTCGGATCGGGCGCAATGTTATCATTAATGCCGACCGTGAGGAGGAAGATTTCCCGCCAGGCGATGTCAAGTCGGGTGAAACAATTTAGAGGCGCATATGCTTCGCACATTCGCAATGATCCTGGCTGGTGGCGAAAGTCCGGCGTTGAGCGTCCTGACCGCTGAGCGCTCGGAAGCGGCAGTACCGTTTGCCGGTAAGTACCGGATTATCGATTTTACCCTCTCGAACTGCGTCAACTCCGGCATTTACAACGTCGGCGTGCTGACCCAGTATCGCCCACGGTCGCTCCATGAACATATTGGCGTTGGCAAGCCGTGGGACCTCGACCGACGTATTGGCGGCGTGCGTGTATTGCACCCATATCTGACTAGCGAGGGCGGGATGTGGCAACGAGGCAATGCCGATGCACTGCGCGCCAACCTCGATATCATTGCCGAACAGAAGGTCGATGCAGTGCTGGTGCTCGCTGGCGACCATGTGTACAAGATGGATTATCGCCCTATGCTTCAGTTGCATGAAGACCTCGACGCCGATCTCACCCTGGCAGTGCATAGCGTCAGCCCGCACGAAGCGCATCGTTACGGTATCGTTTCGGTCGATGCCGACGGCATTGTGACGCAGTTCGAGGAGAAGCCACGCCGTCCGCGTTCGAGCCTGGCATCGATGGGGATCTATGTCTTCCGCAAAAGCTTCCTGATGGAAGTGCTGGCGGGCGGCGATGAACAGAATATCGGTCGTGATCTGATGCCCAAACTGGTGCAACAGACGAGCGTCGTGTCGTACCATTTCCAGGGATACTGGGCTGATGTCGGGACGGTACAGGCATACTATGAGGCAAATATGGCACTGCTCGTCGAAACCCCGGCGCTTGATCTGTACGATCCCGAATGGGTGATTCACACGAAGAGCGAGGAGCGTCCGGCTGCTGAAATCGGCGAAAATGCGCGGGTCGATGGCAACCTGCTCTGTGATGGCTGCCGCATCTATGGCACGGTGGCGCGCTCGATCATTGCTCCCGGTGTGGTGGTCGCCGAAGGCGCGATTGTGCGCGACTCGATTCTGCTGAGCGGCGCGGTCGTTGAAGCAGGCGCAGTAGTGGATCGCTGCATCATCGATAAAGAAGTTGTGATCGGGAGCGGCGCAGTGGTTGGTGATGGCGAGGATAACACTCCCAACCAGCGCGCTCCTGAATTGCTGAACACCGGTTTGACTCTTGTCGGGCGGAGTGCGCAGATCCCGGCAAATGTGCGCATTGGCAGAAATGTGGTGATCCGTCCGCGGGTCACTGCGGCGTCGTTCGGCGCGCAGACAGTCGTTCCCAGCGGTGCGACGATCAATCGCTGAGGAGAGAAGGAGGAACAGGTGAACCTTGAGCGGAATCGCGCCCGCGTTATCGCCGTCATCTGGCAGGCGATTGCGCAGAGTGGCGTCGATCTCTCATCAGTGCCGCGTGAACAGCAGGATCGCCTGGTGGCGACGATTGCTGACAATCTGTTGTCAACCGTCAATCAGATGCTCGATGAAGTTGCACCCCAGGTTTCTGCTGAAGTCTCTGGTGAGGAGCGTATCCTGTGGGAAGGGCGCCCGTTCCTCTCGATTACCGAACGCTACGTTGTGACGACCGAACGAGTGCGTATCTATCGCGGTCTGATTGGGCGCAACATCGATGATATCGAACTGGTGCGCCTGCAGGATATCGATTTCACGCAGAATGCTGGTGAGCGCATTCTCGGAATCGGTGACATTCATCTCCGTGGCGCAGATCCTTCGACGCCGGAAGTGACGCTGCGCAATGTACATCAACCGGAAGAGGTGCGCGAACTTATCCGACGTGCCTGGCTCGATGCGCGCAAGCGGTACGGTGTGTCGTTCCGTGAGCACATGTAATGCGGCGAGCGCTGCGCCTCGTGCGAACATTGCATAGTTTAGATGCATGGGTATCCAGCGTAGTCGCCCAATGTTTCGACCGCAGCCGCGCCGATGCGCGCTCCGAGTGCCAGTGAGTCAGAAATACTCCATCCGCGCAGCCATCCCGCCAGAAAACCGGCATCGAAGCCGTCACCAGCGCCGACCGAGTCAATGACCCGCGCAACTGGTATGGCTGGCACTGTAAAATGCTGTCCGTCGACCAGCGCAGATGCGCCGCGTTCGGCGCATTTCAGCACCACGACCCGTGCACCCAGCGCTGCTGCCGCCGTCAGCGCTTCGTCATCGCTGTCAACCTCCAGGAGTGCCTGTGCATCTTCATGCCCGATCAACAGGATATCGGCAGCGCGCATCAACGGTAGGAGTGCATCGCGCGCCTGTGATGCGCTCCACAATCGTGGGCGGAAATTGGGGTCGAAGGAAACCAGCGCACCAGCAGCGCGCGCCAGTTCAACCGCGCGCTCGCAGGCGGCAGCGCATGACGCGCTCAGCGCAGGAGTGATGCCTGTCAGGTGAACAATGCGCACGCCACTAAACTGGGCTGGTGTGAGATCGTCCGGCGCGATTCGACTTGCGGCTGAGTTGCGGCGATAATAGTAGACACGTCGCGCGCCATCGGCGAGCCATTCGCGGAAGAAGACACCAGTCGGTGCTTCGGGATCGATCAGAAGCGTGGATGTATCGACTCTCTCGGTGGATAGAACAGCGCGTACCCGCCTCCCAAACGGGTCATCGCCGACCCGACTGATGAAACGTACGCTGTGACCAAGACGGCAAAGTGCGATGGCAAGGTTCGCCTCTGCGCCGCCAATGTCTATCAGCAGGGTGCGGGCTTCGTCCAGCGAGACAGGATCGGGCGGGTACAGAACAACCATGCATTCGCCAAGAGTAACGACATCAGACATAG
>JAGHYV010000032.1 GCA_017743475.1 Roseiflexus sp.
ATCCTCGTTTGGCGCTAGCCGCTCACGTCGTTCGTCTCTCCTTTGGGTGAGACGTGTAATTGACAACGCGGTATACTATACCACGGCTTGTCACTGTTGTCAAGCACTGTATCGCACTGCCGTGTCAGTAGTTTGATTTTCTGCGACGCAGCGCCTGCCTTATTTCCCCCATTGCAAACACTACAATATAGCATGTTTCACGGCGTCTGTCAAGAGTCAAAAAGACAGTGGCAATCGCATCTTCCTGATTGCGGTTGCGGGCGTTTTCCGGCATCATGGCCCCACGCTCGTGTCTGATAGCGGAGGGAGCCACGGCTGAACAACCGCAACTGGCGATGACCCAGTATTTTGCGACGGTGGACGATCCGCGCGCGGAGGCGCCAAGGCGCATCACCTGATTGATATTATCGTTATTGCTGTGTGCATAATCACCCGCGGGGCAGACAGTTGGGTTACTGTGGCAAAATCTGGCCGCAGCAAACCAGTGTGGCTCGCCACGTTTCTGGCGTTGCCGAATGGCATCCCCGCACACGATGCCTTTGGTCGGTCGTGCGCGCGGATCGACCCGGAACCGTTCCAGCGGAGCTTGCTGGCAGGTGCAGGCCATCCAGCCAGCGCACTTGGACGTGATTATGATTGATGGCACAACCCATCGCCGGTCCCACGACCGTCCGAACGGGAAAGCGGCGCTGCATCTCCTCAGTGCCCGGACTGCTGAAAATCGTCTGGCGCTTGGCCAAACTGCCATGAATGACACATCGATCGAAATCACCACCATTCCGCAATTGCTCGACCTGCTGGATCTGCGCGGCAGCACGATCATGATTGCTGCCATGGAGCGCAGACGATGATGGCCAATTATCCAGCGGAGCGATCAGGATGTCCTAGCGCTGAAGGACAACCAACCTACCACGTCGGCTGTGGTGACCGCCTTGTTCGCTGATGCACAGGCAGCGCGCCAATCGGCGTCTGGGATGCAGACGAATCGCACCGTAACAATCACAGGCAGATGGAAACCCGGCAGGCATACGTGATTCATGACCCGGCAGCATTGGCCTATCTGAGCGAACGGCAACACTAGGCGCATGTGAGCGGCGTGGCATTGGTCGAGGCCGAGCGAACCTCGGAACGGGGTGACGACGATCGAACAACGCCCCTAATCTCCCTCGTCAGGCCTGGAACGATGCCACGGTCAACACCCCAGCGCGGGACCATTGGGGGATTGAGAATCAGGTGCATTGGGCGCTCGACGTGACCTTCTACGAGGATGCGAGCTGCATTCGCAGCGGTGACGCGCCGCAGAATATGGGCGTGCTGCGCCATATCGCGCTCAATCTCATTTGTCAGGAGTCGAGCAAAGGCGGCGTTGAAACCAAACGCTTTCGTGCAGCATTGGATGAGACCTATCTAGCCAAGGTGCTCGGAACTTTTGCAGTTGCCCTGAGTGTTGAAACGGTTGAACGTTGAACACCGTTTGTATCTGAAACGCTACACCTACTCCACGGCGTACCCCGCAAAAACGCACGCCACATCAACATTGCCGCCGCAGATGATGGCAACTGGTGCTGCATAGCGTGCAACTTCGACCGCGCCGCTCTGGAGCGCAGCGATCACCGCAGCGCCAGTCGGTTCAACCAGTTGATTGCACTCTGTCCAGAGCCAGCGCATTGCTTCGACCATCAGCGCATCGGTCACCAGCGCGACTTCGTTAACATAACGCAATGCCAGGTCGAGGGTGCGTTCACTGAGGGCGCGTGGTGAGAGAGTGTCGGCGATGCTGTGGACGGCAGGCAGTTCCACCAACCGACCGGCGTTAAGGCTGACGGTCATGATCGGTGCGCCAGCTGGCTCGACGCCAATGATACGGATTCCGGGGCGCGTCTGCTTGAGCGCGGCAGCCACCCCGCCGATCAACCCGCTGCCGCCAACGCCGATTAGCACAAGATCGACGACTGGAACATCGGCAAGGATTTCGAGACCAAGCGTTCCTTGCCCTTCCAGGGTGCGTATATCGTCAAAGGGGTGGACATAGTACAATCCTTCGTTTGCTGCGTGTGCAATTGCGCGCTGATGGGCGTCGTCCCATGTGTCACTGTAGCGGAAGATATGCGCGCCCCAAGTGGCAATGCACTGTTCCCGGTCAGCGGAAGCGTATGCAGGCAGATACACCGTTGCAGGAATACCCAGACGCTAGGCAGCGTATGCCAGCGCCAACCCATGATTGCTGCCAGAAGCGGCGATGACCCCGTGCTTCCGCTGTGCCTCATCGAGTTGCAGCGGGTGGTTGAACGCTCCACGCGCTTTGAATGATCCAGAGACCTGGAGATTTTCCATTTTGAGCCGCAGGCTTGGATGGAAATCACCGCGCAATGCAGGCAGCGACACGAGCGGCGTGCGTCGGATAAACAGTGCGATGCGTTCACGAGCGGCTTCAATTAAACGGAGGAGGGTGCATCATAGACCTCGCACGGAATCAACGCGCTGCAATGTCGAGAATATCGCGCAACATTGCTGCGGCGGTCGGCGTCGGATCGGTTTCAAGCGTCGTGGCGGTTTGTCTGCCAGCAATGTCAGTCATGTAGACCACCCCCATTTCGTCAGCACTCATACGCGCCAGAGGATGGGAGAGGGGCAGCGGCGTCGGTTGGACACTGAAATGGAAATCATCTTCCTTCCGTTCTGCCAGGCAGAGCAGCACAATCCGCTCGCCGCGTTCGAGCGCCGCTCGCAGGTCGTCGGTCGTTAATCCGGTGATGCCACGCACCGTTACGTCGGCGAGTGTCGTCGGGCGGTGCAGCACTGCGTTGGCGACGATGGTCAGTTTGCTGGCGGCATCCCACCCCTCGACATCGAGCAACGGGTCGGTTTCTGCCAGACCGCGCCGCTGCATCTCCGCCAGTGCGTCAGCGTAAGAGACGCCCTGTTCCATCGCCCGGAGAATGCCCTGGGTGGTTCCGTTCAGCACTGCCTCGACCCGCAGGATACGCGCACCGGCGAGATCACGTCGTCCAATGGCGATGGTTGGTAGTGCGCCGCCAACACATGCGCTGAAACGCAGTGCAGGCCAGTCGCGCGGGTCGCCGCGCTCCTCAGAGACCTCGCCCATATCGCTGAGCGCAGCCAGCTCCGCATACGCCAGCGCCAGCGGTCCTTTGTTTGCCAGCACGGCGTGCATCCCGCGTCGCAATGCCGTGCGCACTGTATCGAGACCCGGTTGACCGTGCTTCAGGTTGACGGGTGTGGCTTCGAGCAGAATGTCCGCCTCGATGCGACGGACAACCTCAACAGGGGTCATACCAGGAATACCATGGAGTGGGAGTATTGCTACGCTCTGCTGTTGCTGTTTGAGCGCCAGGATCGATGCAGGGTCCAACCCGGAATTGTCAATTGCCGCGCCTCCCGAGTCGGCGACTGCAACCAGGCGAAGGGCAACATTGTAGCGCGTGGCGAGGAGCGACGCCTGCGATTGCATGATGGCGAGAAAACTGCGGCCCACATGACCCAGACCGCTGAGAACGATGCGATACGTGCGCATATGACCTGTCCCCCTGCCGTATTAGGCGCATTGTATCACGATCAGGTACGGGGGTGTTGCGCGTTGCAGATTGCGAGTGGGAAGGTCTCGGATGGGAAGATGTCAGCTTGAAGCAGACAACTGAAACCCCGATCCAGCGTAAAGATTTCTTTCCCCTATGTTTCTATACCCCTCCTGCTACTAGACGTCGGATATGGTATTGTTTAAGATCACAACAACCGTTCAACCAGAAAGGAGAGAGCAATGGCGCTACTCGAGACTGTCGGCGAAGTTCTGTTCGAGAAGACCATCTTTGGCATTCCCAACATTGTGGTTGGTGTGGCTGCCATCGCTGCAGCGCCAGTCGTCGTTCCGGCGTTGCGCCCGGTGACGAAGGCGATTGTCAAAGGCGGCATAATTGCCGCTGACCGGACGAAAGCAACGCTGGGCACGGTGGCTGAGCGCACAAAAGTGGCATTTAGCGAAGCGAGCGAACGTTGGGGCGACCTGATCGCCGAGGCGCGTGCAGAAGTGTACGGCGCTGCTCCAGCCATGACGAGTCCAGCACAAACGCTGGCGCCTGAAGTGACGGACGCGCCAGCGACATAGCCGCAAAGCGCATACAGGAGGGACGTAGGTACGTACGAGTGCAGAGACTCAGCGCTGCGGAGCTCCGAGGAGGTGGTAGGGACGCAGCGCTATGGGGACGTGCGAATACAGGGATGCGGCAGGGACGCAGTAGCGCTGCGTCCCTACGACGATGGCGGCGAGTCAGGCGCTTCTTCCTCGATAGACTCCAGTGTCTGATTGCGCGCGCGCTCAATGCGGTCAAGACGCCGCTGGAACTGTCCCATAGCAAAATGCATGAAATCGTCGTGGCTCAACCCAAATGGAACGACCTCATAACAGGCAAAGGCGTCATCGATCACCCCCATTGCGTACACCACAAGTTCGTTCATCCGCTCGACAACGACGTCCCACAGGCGTGGTTCGGCATTGATCAGACGCGACAGGAGATAGACGCCATAGGCGATATGGCGTGATTCGTCCTGCTTCAGCAAACCGATCCCCTTGCGTGTGCCCGGCATCAGGTCGCGCCGTTCGAGCATGGTGAAGTAGGCGTGATACCCGGTCTCCGCCAGCACTCCTTCGACGATCATATTGTAGGTGAGCGATGCTATTGCCTGCGCTTCCGGTGACGGATCCTCGCGCAGACGCCCCATAGCAGCTGGTAACGCCTCGTGAATAAGCGCGCGGTAATTTGACGTATGGTAGTGGCTTAGATCTCCCGTCACCCCGGCGACTTCGGTCAGAAAGCGGTTGAAGAAGTCAGTGTGCTTGGCTTCCTCCCACAGGAAACTGGTCAGGAAGAGTTCTTCTTCAATGCGTCCCTCGGCAGCAATTGTAGCGACGAGCGGTAGCAGATCAAGCGTAACTGCCTCCTCGCCCGCCTGAAACAGCGATGTCAGACGCAGCACCAGATCGCGTTCGTCCGCCGTAAGTGTTTGCCAGTCGCGCACATCCTGGCTGAAGTCGATGTCGCTGGGATTCCAGACCCCCAGGCGTTTGGCTTTCTCGAACAGGCGCATCGGAACCGTATCGCGGCGTAAGCCCCGACTAGTGGTTACAAATGCGGTATGAATCACGAACGTCTCCTTTCTGTTTTTGCGATCTTGTCCCGTGTCTTTGTCTCCAGCGGCGATTGAATGCCAGCATGATGCAGGATGGTACGAACATCCGGACCGGTCAGGAAGGCAAATGCCTCCTGCACGGCGCGCGATGTGGGCTGTTCACGTGCACGAAGTGCAAACCATTCCTGTTGAAGATTCAGCCCATCGACTGGCACGATGCTAACGTCAGGGTGATGCATCAGACAGGATCTTGGGACAAACGCCATTCCGATCCCGTTACGAACTGCTTCGATAGCGGCAGTAACACTATCAGTCTCCAGTACAATGTTGATGTCGGTACGCGCCGGTTTGCCTGAGCGTAGTCGCTCTTCAATGAGACGACGCGCAGAACTCCCGTTGAGTGGCATGATCAGCGGGAGGTGGCGGAGCGCATCCAGCGTTATCAGTCCGCGATGCGTGATCTCATGGGTGCGCGGTGCAACCAGTTCAAGCGGCTCACTGCCGAGGAGTTGCACGATCCAGCTGCGGGAGCTCTGCTTTTCCTCGATCAGTGCGATGTGAATGTGCTGGCGGGCGAGCCGTTCCAGCAGGATCTCAGGAAGGGCGACGCTGACGGCGAGACTTACCGCTGGATGGCGATCGTGGAATGCTTTGAGTATTCGGGAAATCAGCAACTCGGCGCCTGAGGGCGTGCAGCCGACGATGACCCGACCGCCAATCTGACCGCGCAGGCTCCGGATGTGCTCTTCTGCGCGCGTTGCCAGTTCCAGCATTTCACGTGCCACTGCAACCAGTTCTTCGCCAGCGTGGGTTGGTAGCATCTGCTTCCCTACACGTCGGAAGAGGCGCACCTGATCAAGCTGCGCTTCAAGTGCTCGTATGTGGTTGCTCACAGCTGGTTGAGACAGATGGAGACGTTCTGCTGCAGCGCTGTAGCTTCCGGTTTCGACCACTGCCAGAAATGTTTGCAGATGAATCGTGTTGAGCATAGCGTTCATTTGTCTGATGCTTGCACAGTGCGGCTAATCAACCGCCGTGGGCGTCTGGTGTCACCACACAAAAGAATCCGAGACCGGTGATTCAGATACACTGCCAGTAACTGCATTCCTTCGAGCCGGTCGCTCTCGCCATCGACCGACTTCCTGCTCTGCATTTCACCAAGTAACTTAACGAGCGTTGGGATCATCATACCAACAACAGAGAGCAGCATCATCATCGCCGCTACGCCGGTCAGATCGTGATCAAACGTTCGAATGCCATGGTGCAGACCACCAGGGGGCAGGCTGAAACTGGAAATGATCAGCAGGTTGCCCGGGATCGAGCCAGTGATTGACGATTTGACCAGTTTGAGCTTTCCTTTGCACAGCGCGACGATCGTGATGATCAGTTCAGCAGCATTCCCCGGAGTAGCGTTCAGCGGCCTGCCGACTTTCGGACCAACGTGGATGGCAAGTTCTTTGATCACCTCGCCGGGTAGATCGGCGAGCAGGACGGGGACGATACAGTAAAGAGCAAAGACGAGATGCATGTCGGGGAAGAACCGTTCTGCCAGAAACGCAGGGGGCGTAAAGATCAGCATGTAGCGCAGAACGTTCATCAGAACTTCCCTCCCCGCGACGAATGCAGATGAGCATTGGGTAAGTCATCATACCATATGCTTGGCAGGTGTCAGTTGCACGCTGGCTGTTTTCAGCATACGATGAACAAGAAAGCGCGGTCGAGGCGCCGCGCTGCTATGGAAGGAGGTCGCTGTGTTAACCAGTGATCAGGAGATTCGTGAGTTACTCGCCGCCGCGCGCACTGTTGCTGTGGTTGGGATCAGCGACGACCCTGAGCGCGACTCGTATATGGTCGCTGAGTTTTTGCAGCGTCAGGGATACCGGATCATTCCAGTCAATCCACGCCTGGTGAATCTGAACATTCAGGTACTCGGCGAGAAGGCATATGCCACGCTGCGGGATGTGCCGGAAAAGATCGATATTGTGGACATCTTTCGGCGTCCTGAAACGGTCATGCCGGTTGTTGAAGACGCTATAGCAGCGGGGGCGGGGGCGGTGTGGATGCAGTTATCGATTGTAAACGAAGAGGCCGCGGCGCGCGCCGAAGCAGCAGGGTTGAAAGTGGTGATGAACCGGTGCATGGCAGTCGAGTACCGGCGGTTGATGCCCAGGTAGATGTCTGGAACATTGCCCATGATATTTCTTGCTGCGCCAGCAATGGCGTCCTCGCAAACCGTATGCCGTTGTGTTCTACACGTTGGGGTTGCTCGAATATGCCCGCGCACCGGTGACACCAGTTGTTTCGATAGAGCCGTTGGAGTCTTCTGGAAGATCGATGAGTGGATTCGCGATCCAGTACCGCTCGACCATTCAGGGCTGATCGGCAACCTGCTGGTCAGCAACCAGGCGAATATAATGGTGCTGGGCGAGCGTGGCGATCAAACCGGCGCGCGTCTCTGATGATCCGCGCTACCTGCGGGTCATCCGCGAAGCGACGGATGGTGTGATCCGCCACCACGACTCGCGGCATTTCATTCTTGTCGAGCATGGTGCATTCAATGGACGCGACCTGCGCGCCTGGCCCGAAGGTCGCCTGTTTAGCCCCAGTCATTTGGTCGGAGTCACTTAGTTTCTGCTTCATATGCTGGAATTTGTTCCCAGTGAGAAGCACCGGCAACTGGCGCTCGATACGCTAAAAGGATCGCTAGAGTATGGCTGGGATAACGAGTACGGTGAGTTGTGCTACTTCGATGGATAGCGAAGGAAAACCCACGCTGCGACTCGAGTCGACCATGAAACTATGGTGGCCTCATACCGAGGCGATCTATGCGCTAGTGCTGGCGTACACATCGACTAGCAAGGAACGCTGGTTGCGCTGGCTGGAACGGGTGGACAAGTACGCCTTTTGCACATTTGTTAATCCAGTCTATAGAGGTGGTTCGGCTACCGTGATCGACGTGGCGAACCGGCGCTGCGCAGCAAAGGCTGCAATTACAAAGTCACGTGCCGCATGCGCTGCTATTTGGCGTGCAGCGCATCGAAGGCGCGCCCCTCACGCAGCACCGCCCATACAAAGAGCGGCACCGCCGTCATAATCCGTCGCCAGCGCCAGGGTTGCACTATCATGCGATAGAGCCATTTCAACCCCAGGCGTTGCACCAGCACTGGCGCACGCGGCACGACGCCTGCTAGTTCGTCGAAGGTTCCCCCCACGCCAATAGCAACCGGCACGCGCAGGAGCGGTTGATTGCGCGCAATCCACAGATCCTGCGCCGGATGTCCGTATGCCACCAGGAGCACATCGGGTCTTGCAGCAAGGATGCGCTCGCGGATCAGCGGTTCGTCTGACGGGCGCGGCGAGCCAGCGTAGCATCCGGCAATGCGCAGACCTGGATTCGCCCTTTGCAAGGCTGCCGCAGCGCGCTCTGCAACGCCAGGCGCTGCGCCAAGGAGGAACAACGACCAACCGCGTCGCGCCGCCTCAGCAGCGATGCGTTCGGTCAGATCGATGCCGGTCACGCGCCCGCGCAACGGCGTCCCACACCAGCGTGCTGCCAGGATTACACCAAACCCATCGGGCGTTGCCAGGTCGGCAGCAGCAAGCACCTGTCGAAAGGCGCGATTGCGTCGCGCTTCCATCACAAACTCCGGATTGACCGTCACGATCTGGTGCGGACCGCCCTCGGCAATGAACCGGGCAACCGTGGCAATAGCTTCATCCATCAGCACATCATCGATGGCGACGCCAAGAATAACAACACGCCTGCGCATGGTGTTGGACAGCCCTTTCTTGTGCGGCTATAATGGCGATCTCTACGGTTGCACAGGATCGTCAATATTCCGATATGCGATTATAAAAGGAGTTCCATCATGTACCGCAGCCACACCTGCGGCGAGTTGCGTGCAGAACACATCGGTCAGGAGGTGCTGCTTGCTGGTTGGGTGCATCGCCGCCGCGACCACGGTCCGTTGATTTTTATTGACCTGCGCGACCGGTATGGTATCACACAGATCGTCTTTGACTCGGCTGATTCGCCTGCGGCGCATGCTGTCGCCAGCAACGCGCGCGTGGAGTATGTGCTCCAGGTGCGCGGCAGGGTGGTACAGCGCCCGAAGGAGGCGTACAATCCTGATATTGCTACCGGTATGATCGAAGTGCATGCTACCGAAGCGACGGTGCTCAACCCGGCAAAAACGCCGCCGCTCTACATCAACAAGGAAGGTGGGGAAGAGGAGACTCTTCGCCTGAAATATCGCTATCTCGATCTCCGGCGCGAGCGGATGCAGCGGAATATCATGCTGCGCCATCGGATCGTCAAGTTCATCCGCGACTTTCTCGACCGCGAAGGGTTTGTCGAGGTTGAGACGCCAATCCTGATCAAATCGACACCGGAGGGTGCGCGCGATTATCTCGTGCCAAGTCGGTTGCATCCGGGCAAATTTTATGCGTTGCCGCAGTCGCCGCAGCAGTTGAAGCAACTGCTCATGGTCGCCGGACTCGACCGCTACTTCCAGATCGCGCGCTGCTTCCGTGATGAGGACCAGCGCGCCGACCGACAACCCGAATTCACGCAACTCGACCTAGAGATGAGTTTTGTCGATCAGGACGATGTTCTCGATGTCATTGAGCGTCTGTTCACTGCGCTGTGTCGCGAAATTGTGCCACATAAGCGGTTGGTGACGCCTTTCCCACGCCTGACGTATGCCGAGGCGATGGAGCGTTTTGGTTCGGACAAGCCGGATCTGCGCTATGGCCTGGAACTGGTCGATGTGAGCGATGTGGTAGCTGCCAGCCAGTTCGGTGTTTTTCGGGCAGCGCTCGATACTGGTGGTCAGGTGAAGGGATTGCGCATTCCCGGCACCGGGAGTTACTCACGCAAACAGATCGACGAGGTGGTTGAACTGGCGAAGCAGGTGGGCGCTAGAGGATTGCTCTGGGCGGTTGTGCCGGGTGAAGGAGGCGAGGTGCGCTCCAGTTTCGGCAGGCAGGTTTCATCTGACGAGATGGCTGCCATCATTCGTCGTATGGAAGGAGCACCAGGCGATCTATTGCTGATCGTTGCAGATAAGCCGAAGATTGTTGCTCAAACCCTGGATCGCTTGCGGCGCGAATTTGGTGCACGCCTTAACCTTGCCGATCCGAATGTGCTGGCGTGGGCATGGGTGATCGATTTTCCGCTCGTCGAGTGGAACGAGGAGGAGCAGCGCTGGGATGCAGTGCATCACCCATTCACAGCACCGAAGGATGAGGACCTGCACCTGATAGACATCGATCCCGGCGGGGTGCGTGCCAAAGCGTATGACCTGATCCTGAACGGATACGAAGTTGGCGGCGGGTCGATCCGTATCCATCGCCGTGATGTGCAGCAACGCATGTTCGATCTGCTTGGCATCGACCGCGAAACGGCAATGCGTCAGTTTGGGCATATGCTGGAAGCGTTCGAGTACGGCGCTCCGCCACACGGCGGCATCGCTCCTGGCATCGACCGCATTTGCATGATTCTTGCTGATGAAGTTACAATCCGCGAGGTGATGGCATTCCCAAAGACGCAACAGGCAGTCGATCTGATGACCAATGCGCCATCGCCGGTCGATGAGCGTCAGTTGCGTGAGCTGCACATAGCGCTGCGGCTCGACTAAGAGAGGAGTGGTAGGGTGAAAATCTATACGCGGACGGGCGATAATGGCGAAACCGGGTTGTGGGGCGGGTTGCGCGTCCCTAAGGATGCGCCTCGTGTTCAGGCGTATGGCACCGTCGATGAGTGCAATGCAGCAATCGGCGTCGCGCGTGCGGCAGGTGTCGGCGCAGAACTCGACGCGCTGCTGGCGCGGGTTCAGAACGATCTCTTCGTCGTCGGCGCTGACCTGGCGACACCCGGAGAGGCGGCGAATATTCCACGTATCGACCAGGAGGCAGTGCAGGCGCTAGAGCAGGCAATCGATGAACTGGAGGCGCGACTGAAACCATTGCGCCAGTTCATTCTGCCGGGTGGTTCGTTATCCGCCGCTTACCTTCATCTGGCGCGCACGATCTGCCGTCGCGCCGAACGGTGGGTAGTGGCGCTGAGTCACAGCGAACCGGTCAATCCACAGGTTGCTGTCTATCTCAACCGCCTTTCGGACCTGCTGTTCGTTGCTGCGCGGTTTGCGAATGCGAACGCTGGCGTCCCCGATGTGCCGTGGGAAAGCCCGCGGATGCGGGGGAAGGCGGAGGAAGGATGAACGTCGAACGCGGGACGATGGCTCAATATACATCACCGATGGTCTTGGAATGCTCGAAGATGCTGAGCATTCACTGCCAGTCCCGTTGGGGCACGGCACACCGCGCCCGTACCCGTAATGCCCGAAGATGCTGAACATTCACTACCAGGGCGTAAGGCGCTGAGCGATGCTGGTCAGATCGATGCCGTTGTTAATGCCATCCTGGCAGCGCCAAAGTACCGCTCCATCGCCCCGACCCTGGTGCGCACGCTCGCGGCGCGCGAACTTGCCGTTCGTCGCAATGTTCGGGAAGCGATTAAGGCGACGAAGAACCGGTTGCATCAGGTCGTTGGAGCGTATGTCGAACAGCGGATCGACGTGGAGCGCTGGTTGACGCTTTTACAGGCAGGTACTGCGCTCCCACCGGCAACTCTTTCCGATGAGGCGCTTATCCAAGCGGCGCTGGCCAACCCGCGCGTTGCGCACCTGGATGCTTCCTTCTTTCGTGCTACACTCTACCTGATGGCGCAGCATGCCTCAACTCGCGAACGTCTACCGTTCCTGTCGCACTTTTACGCCAGCATATGTGCTGCCCTTCCACCTATTCGTTCAGTCCTTGATGTTGGCTGTGGGCTGAACCCGCTGGCAATACCCTGGATGCCGCTTGCTGATGACGCCGTCTACTATGCCAGCGACATCGATAGCGCCCTCATCGAGTTCATCGGACGCTTTATGGCGCTCATTGGCATCCCCGGACGCGCAGAGGTGCGTGATCAGGCGACCGATCCCGGTGGTCCGCCAGTTGATCTGGCGCTGGCGTTGAAGATAGCGCCGGTGCTGGATCAGATCGAGCGCGGCGCTGCGGCGCGTCTCCTGGAAACGCTTGATGCAGCATTTGTGCTAGTGTCGTACCCGGTACAGACCCTGGGCGGGCGACGCAAGGGGATGGGCGCAACCTACGAGCGCCAGTTTGAGGCGCTCATTGCTGGCAGGCAGTGGGACGTTCAGCGTTTCGTCTTCCCCGGTGAACTTGCATTTTTGATCAGAAAGGATAGCAGACTGCCATGGAAATCATTGACGTCATCCTGTTAGATTTTGTACGTACTGGCTTCTTGATACTCCTCCGGGAAAATGCGGGAAGGTTCCTGATCGAGAGCGGGTATTCCTACCCTGTTGTCATGGAATGCAGTGCACTACCATGGAATACGTGAAGAACGACACAATCCGGTAATTGGAGGGATTGTATGGGAAAAAACGTCATCAAACTTTTTGTGCTGATGGCGGCGCTGACCGCGTTGTTTCTCGTCATTGGCAATGCACTGGGCGGAACATTCGGCCTGATTATCGCGGTCGTTTTCGCGGCTGTGATGAACCTAGGCGCATACTGGTTCTCCGACAGCATTGTGCTGCGCATGGCAGGCGCCCGCGAAGTGAGCCGCGAGGAAGCGCCGTGGTTCTACCAGACGGTTGAGCAGCTGAGTGCGCGTGCTGGACTGCCCATGCCCAGGCTCTATATCATCGATGAAGATGTGCCAAACGCATTCGCAACCGGTCGCAGCCCCAGCAAGGGAGTTGTGGCAGTGACCACCGGCATCAGCCGGCTGTTGACGAAAGAGGAACTCGCCGGGGTTATTGCGCACGAACTGGCACACATCAAGAACCGCGACACGCTGATCTCAGCAGTGACAGCAACAATCGCAGGTGCTATCGCGGCAATCGCTGATATGTGGATGTGGAGCCAGATCTTTAGCATGTTCGGCGGTGGCGATGACGAAGAAGGAGGTAACCCGATCGGCGAACTGCTGCTTGTAATTGTTGCACCAATCGCGGCAACACTCATCCAGCTTGGCATCTCGCGGGCACGCGAATTTCAGGCGGATGAACTTGGTGCGCGCATTCTGGGTGATCCGCTGCCGCTTGCGAGTGCGCTAGAGAAGATTGAGTGGGCGGCGCAGCACGGATTTATGCATATGAACCTGGCCACAGCTTCGCTGTACATTGTGAACCCGCTGAGCGGCGCCAGCGGGGTGATGCGCTGGTTTAGCACCCATCCGCCCACCGAAGAGCGCATTGCCCGCTTGCGGGCAATGGCACGTCAGGGGCGCGGTCGCGACGCACTGGCGGCGTAGTCATGAGATTGATGTCGGTTAAACGCAGGCGGCTTCAGGTCGCCTGCATTTTTCATTTTACGCTACAATGGAAAAACTGAGAACTGGGAACTGAGAACCGGGAACCAGAAACCGAGAGTTGGGAACCGGTGGGGAAAGCGTGGCTGAACACAAGCGCAGGACGGGGTATGGATGCGATCGATACAGAGTTGACCCCACGTGCAGATGAAGCGCCGAAAATGTACTGGCAGGTTCTGCTGCGCCTGCGCTGGTTGCTCGGAGGCGCCATTGGTCTGGCATTTGCCATCGGACGGATGCTAGAGGCATTATGGTTCGAACCCGAAACGCCGCTCACGCGCGTCTTTGGCGATGTGGCAGCCTGGGGGCTTCTTGGCGGTCTGGCAGTCTGGTTGACACTGACATGGGTCAGTCGCCAGGAACAGCGGTACCAGGCCGGACTGGAACAGGCGTTGCGCGACCAGCAGCGCGCTTACAGCCAGCTGGCGCTGCTCAGTGAAGTCAACCGGCGAATCGTTGATTCAGCGACTCTTGATGACATTCTCGATGCAGCGATGACGTTCCCCCAGCGTCTGGTTCCGGCGCAGGCAACAGCAGTCGTGTTGCTCAACCCGAACGGGTTTGTCGAAGCGCGCGCCCAGGGGATGTCGGGAGAGGAACTCTCCCGTTTACGCAGAGTGTTGGGCATTGCCGATAGCGTGGCGACCGCCCGCCAACCGCAGATGATCGAAAGGTCTGGCTGCGCCTGCCTGGTGTTGCCGCTCCACGACGGTATGGCGTTGCTGGGTTGGATTGAACTCCATCTTGAGGACTCGATCCCCGTTGCCAGCGATGAACTGGCACTGCTGGAAACCATTGCGAATGAGGTTGCCGAAGCAATCGCCAGTGCCCGGCGACGTTCACGCGAGGAGCGCGCTATCTATCAACTGGAACGCGCAATCGCTGAAGAGCGCGCCCGTATCGCACGTGATATTCACGATGGTATTGCGCAGAGCCTGGCGTTTATGCGCATGCGCGTCGATCTGTGGCTGGACTGGATCGAGCATGATCCGCAACGTCTACGCGCCGAATTGCTGGAACTTAAAACCACGCTGCGCGAGCAAATCCGCGAATTACGACGGGCGATCTTTGCACTGCGCCCGGTGCAGTTCGACGAATTGGGCTTCGTGGGCGGGTTGCGGCGCTATATTGTTGAGTTTGCTGGTCAACATAACTGGGACATCGATGTTGATCTGACGGGTACACCGTCTACCATTTCACCAGAGATTGAGGCAGTTGCATTCCGCGTTGTCCAGGAAGCGCTGACCAATGTTGCCAAACACGCATCAGCGACGCGCGTTGAGGTTACGATTGGACGGGTCGATGAAGGGTTGCAAATTGTAGTGCGCGACGATGGACAGGGATTTGATCCTGGTGCGTTGCCTGAAGCGCCGGGGCATGTAGGGTTGCGCCAGATGCGTGAACGCCTGGCGGCGTTGCGCGGGCAATTGACGATCCTCTCCCGTCCCGGTGCAGGGACGGAGTTGCGCGCCTGGATACCCCTGCCAATGGGCGCCAGGGAGAAGGCAGTTCAAGGTTGAAGGTTAGGAATTCTGGAACGCAGCATGGCTGCGCTTTCCTCTGAACGGCAGAGTTGCCGTGTCAAATCAACGGGATAGGGGACGCATATGAGCAGTGAAATCCGTATTCTTCTCGCAGATGACCATCGCATGTTCCGTCAGGGATTGCGTGAACTGCTGGAGCGCAAGGCAGGATTCGTCATTGTCGGCGAGGCGTCTACCGGACGCGAGGTTCTGGCACAGGTTGCAGCGCTTCAGCCTGACATTGTGCTGCTCGACATTCAGATGCCGGAGATCGACGGTGTTGCCGTAGCGCGTCAACTTGCCCAATCGCACCCGGAGGTCAAGATCATTATGCTGACCATGTATCGTCAGGATCAGCACCTGTTCGAAGCCATCAAAGCCGGTGCGCGCGCCTATCTGCTGAAAGATGCCGACGCTGACGAACTGATTGATGTGATCGAGCGGGTATATCGCGGCGAGGCAGCACTCGATCCAACCGTGACGTTGAAGGTATTCGATGAGTTTCGCCGTCTGAGCGTTGATCAGGATTCTGAACAGTTGACAGAGCGCGAACGGGACATTCTCACCCTTCTGGCAGCCGGATACGATAACCGCACTATCGCGCAGCGCCTGTTTCTTTCGGAAAAGACTGTTGGCAACCGCCTGAGTGAGATCTTCCAGAAACTTGGGGTCAGCAATCGCACGCAGGCGGCGCTGGTTGCCGTTCAGCGCGGCCTGATCGCCCCACCCAAACCGGACGCGGAGTGATCAGGTGCAGTTAGTTCTAAACTATATGCCGAAGATTGCGCGGGTGATCGCAAGATAGAGTGGTAACCCAAGCGTCAGGTTGAATGGAAAGGTGATCACCAGCGAAGCAGTCAAATAATACCCTGGATTGGCTTGTGGCAACGCGATGCGAACTGCCGCTGGCGCGGCGATGTAGGACGCACTGGCAGCCAGCACCCCTAGCACCATGCTGCCGCCAGGTGACATACCTGCAAGACCGCCAAGCCAGATACCTAGTATGCCATGCAGAACAGGCATAACAATACCGAAGCCGATCAGAAACTTCCCGGCTTTGGCAACATCACGGAACTGGCGGGCAGCAACCATGCCCATTTCGAGCAGGAAGAATGTCAACGCGCCTTTGAATGGGTCCACAAACAGCGGTGCCACCTGGGCGACCCCTTCTTTGCCCGCAGCTGCACCGATCACCAGACCACCAAACAAGAGCAGAATGCTCCTGCCAGCCAACACCTCGTGCAACACATCGCGCCACGAGCCAACCTGACCGAGACGCAAACGCGCAATGACCAGCGCGACAATGATGCCGGGAATTTCCATAACGGCGACCAGCGTTGGCACGAATCCTTCATACGACATCGGAACGCTTTCCAGAAACGTCAGGCTGGCGCCAAATGTCACGGCAGACACCGAGCCGTAGTGCGCGGCAATCGCGGCGGCATCGGCGACACCGAACTTGCCCAGTGTACGAAGTATGGCGTAGCACCAGATAGGAATGCCAACGCCGAGCAGGAGGGCTGCCAGGAGCGGCGCCCACAACTGCGCCAGGGGCGTCACTGACAGTTCCGCACCGCCCTTCAACCCGATCGCCAGCAACAGGTAGATCGATAATGCCGTATACAGTGCATCCGGGAAGTGGAGATCACTTCGTACCATGGTGGCGACAATTCCCAGCACAAATGCGAGTGCCATTGGTGAGAGAAGGTTGAGACGTATCAATTCAAAGAAATCCATCTGGGCATCCTCGTGTCTACAACCTGCATCGCCAGTGCATCCCAGAGTGCATGGCGACAGGGCTACGGCTTCGATGCCTATTATATCGATAGCGTATACATATCAGTTTTACGATGAAAATCGACAATAGTGCAGCTGCAGCGCTTCACGCGCCGATGACGCCGGTTCTGGAGGCGATCCTCGGCACCTTGCCGGTACCCGAAGGTCTGCTAACCGATGTAGGATGCGGTGCCGGGCATAAGACAG
The DNA here is from genome assembly GCA_017743475.1 of Roseiflexus sp. GTDB lineage: Bacteria > Chloroflexota > Chloroflexia > Chloroflexales > Roseiflexaceae > Roseiflexus. The sequence continues at coordinate 17,038 of JAGHYV010000032.1, forward strand.
CGCTCATCCGCTCGACGCTCAACTTCGCAGGACCTATAGTCGGCATTGATTGCGACCGGAAAGCGTTATCGGCAGCGGCGCGTGGCGGAATGTGGGCAATCGCAGGTGATGCGCATATGCTGCCGCTGCGCACGGCGTGCTGCGACGCGGCAGTATGCCTGGCGACGCTAGGGATGCTGCATGATCAACGCGCGGCGCTCTGCGAACTGCGGCGTGTCGTGCGACTCGGGGGATGGCTGGTTATTGTTACGGCAACCACTGCCTGGACATTCTGGTCAGTTCGTCTACGCGATTGGATCCAGACGGTGATTGCGGAACGTGAACGCAGAGGAGTGGATCTACTGCTAACAACACCCGAACCGGCTGCTGATCTTGCCGCACTGCTCCGGGATGCAGGGTGGCGGGAGGTGCGCGCCGGGGCGTTTGTCATTGAAACGGGTAATGAGATGTCGCAGCGTGTATTGCCGTTGATCTCGCAGAACGACACGCGACAGCTGACGCAAGCCGAGGTGCGCGAGTATGACGCACTTGTTGCTGACGCCGATGTAGAATTGCTCCCGCTGATGCTTGTGGCGACGGGACGGTGAGTGACCGACGTCTGGTTTTACGCTTCAGAGTCTGTGGATCGCGCACCAAAGGTTTACCGGTTGTGCGCCTGTTTCGATGGATTACGTTTTTCCGGCAATGCCGGTAATGCCAGAGACGCCTGACGCCACGCCTGAGTCCCCCAGATCACCAGGGCAGTTGCCGTTGCCTCGTCGAGATTACCGACAAACGGCAGAGCATCGGGGATCAACTCAAGGACTCCCGCTGTGGGATTGATCAGGCAGACGATGCCGAGCGCAATTGCGCCAAACGCAATCAGACGACGCTGCCATGGACGATTCATAAAAAACCTCTTCCTGAAAACAGTACGCACTGTTGAAAAGACGTAGAGAAAGCGTTAAGAGTTGCAACCCGATATATCTCCGCATCTGCGTGGTATACTGCCAGCCATGCCTGTACACAGCGACGAATTACCGACGCGCCGGGGAAGATTGCCACTGCCTGCCTTTCTGCCAGATGCCACATTTGGCACGGTGCGCGCTGCCGATGCCGGCGATGTGCGGGCTGTTGGCATACGCGCGCTGGTGATGAACACATTCCACCTGATGCAAAAGCCAGGCTCATCGACCATTCAGGCGCTTGGCGGTCTTCACGCAATGGCGGGCTGGGACGGTCCAATCATGACCGATTCGGGCGGGTTTCAGGCATACTCGCTGATCCGCCAGAATCCGAAACAGGGTCGGCTTAGCGATCAGGGAATCGTATTCCAGCCGGAAGGTGCAGGGCGCAAATTTCAGTTGACGCCAGAGAAGTGCATTCAGTTGCAACTGGCATATGGCGCCGACATTGTTGTCTGCCTGGACGATTGCACCCATGTGGATGATCCACCGACCGAACAGCGCGCTTCAGTGCGGCGAACCATCCAGTGGGCGGCGCGTTGCAAACAGGAATTTGAACGTCAACTTGCGATGCGTCGAATGGACAATGAACGCCCGCTGCTGTTTGCGGTTGTCCAGGGTGGAGGCATTGCCGAATTACGGCGCGAATGCGCTGAAGCATTGCTTGAGATCGGTTTCGACGGGTATGGCTATGGCGGATGGCCCCTCGACTCGGCAGGTAACCTGCTGACCGACATGCTGGCGCTCACCCGCGAACTGATCCCAGCGCATCTACCGCTCCACGCGCTTGGTGTCGGTCACCCGGAGTATGTGGTGACCTGCGCGCGAATGGGCTATCAGATGTTCGATAGCGCTCTGCCGACGCGCGATGCGCGCAATGGACGCCTGTACACCTTTGCTACCGATCCGCACACGCCAGAGTTCCGCCTCGTTGACCGCTGGTTTCACTACATCTACATCCAGGACGGTCGGTATATTAAGTCAACCTCGCCGATCTCTCCCGGCTGCGACTGCTACACCTGCACACGCTATTCGCTTGGTTATCTGCACCATTTGCACGCAATCGGCGAAACCCTCTTCTATCGTCTGGCGACGATCCATAATCTCCGGTTTATGAGCATTCTCACCGATCTGCTGCGCGCTGAACGGAAGGGTAGACGATAGAAACGCTGAGGGTAGAAGCAATGATAGAAGCTATGTAGCTTATCGTCGCAAAAGCCGAATAACAATACCCCTTGACTTCTGGTGCCGTCTCCTTTCTTTTTCTCGAAAGGTACATACCGGGCATGGTACGAAGAAAACCAAATGAACGCTCCTTTTATGTCTGGTCCGATAATTACAATTTTTTCATGATTAACCATTTACTAATAATCCATAACCTGCTTTTTACCTGTATTTGAATGCTGCTTAAGTTGCTCTGATTATGTTTTTCCTTGAGCCTGAGTTACATGTATGCATGCGAGCGTGCCGGGTAATCCTGGACTCGTGCTGTTCACGGGTGAGCCGGGAGTGTAGACGGCATTCGCTTTGCTGAAAGATCCGTCGTTTCCTACGACGTCTTTACTCAAGGCATTCACGTTATATCTCCCGGTGTCCTCTGGTCTTGGTTCGCTCTCAGCCCAATCTTCGGTTACCGGCCGCTCCGCCGTGCATGATCAATCCTAGCTTGGGCGTTGTGGAAACAGACAGCAGCAAGGAGTGGAATGCGATGTTCGGAGGAAAACGCACGCTTGGTCTGATTGGTACGGTTATCCTGCTAATCGCAACGGTCTCTGCGACAGCGGCAAGTACGGGCATCCCGGAATTGCAGGGTTCGTCACGCACCGGCAACGTCATCTTCATCCATCCCGACGGCTCTGGCTTGAATCACTGGAGTGCCGCGCGCATCTACTGGTACGGTCCTGATGCGCTGAGCCCCTGGGACACGCTGCCTGAGATGGCGGTCTATCGGGGGCATATGAAGGACATTCTGACGGGAACGTCGAATGGCGGCGCAACCACCCATGCTTTTGGCTACAAAGTCGAAGGTCTTGGATCGTTTGGCAAGGATGGCGACGGCGATGCTGCTCGCAGCATTCGAGCACTCTCCGGCTATCCCGGCAGTATCATGCGCGAAGCGATCAATAACGGTCACCCGGTGGCGCTGGTAAACGACGGTGACATCGCCGAGCCTGGCACAGCCGCTTTTGTCTCTGAGGTCAGCAACCGCGCTCTCGACAACGAAATTGTCCGCCAGATCCTCGACGGTCGTCCAGGCTTCGAGGGCGAACAGCCACCACACATTATTCTTGCTGGCGGTGAGAGTTTCTTCCTGCCGGTCGGTACGCCGCAGTGCGCTCCGGGCGCCATAACGCTCGACTGCCACGTGCACCTCGATCCGATCACCGGCGAAGGTCCCAAACGCACGGATGGTCGCAACCTGCTCAAGGAGTTTGAGGAGAGAGGGTATGTGATTGTGCGCACCCGCGCCGAGTTCGAGGCGCTGCGTGATCGCGTGAATAGCGACCGCCGGTATGCCCCGTATGTGCTCGGTCTGTTCGCTGCTGACGATATCTTCAACGACGTGCCAGAGGAACGCCTGATTAGCGCAGGTCTGGTCGATCCCTCCATCGACGTTGACGACAAGCGCACCAACCTGATCCTCTTTGGCAGCCGCCCCGGTACGCTCGGTTATAACCCGCCAACCGCCGCTGAGATGACTGATCTTGCGCTGACGATCATCCAGCGCTGCTCACGGCAGACAGGCAAACCGTTCATGATGGTTGTCGAAACAGAAAGCGTAGACAACTTCAGCAACGCTAATAACGCTATCGGTACACTCACCGGTCTGAAGCATGCGAATGATGTGATCGAGGTTGCGCAGCGCTTCCAGCAGCGCAATCGCAACACGCTGATCCTTACCGCAGCTGATAGTGATGCGGGTGGCTTGCAGGTTGGTGCGTGGGATCCAACCAGGAATGTGACGGACTATAATAACAACCCGACCGGTGTCAGTGCGCAAAATGTGCGTTCGCCGCTCGATGGGCGCTACGGACGCAACTCGCCGCCATTCCTGAGCGAGCCCGATGCATATGGCAAACGGATGGCATTCGCAGTAAGCTGGGTAGGCACGCCTGACGTGTCGGGCGGTATCCTCTCGCGCGCTCAGGGTCTGAACGCTGCGGAACTGCGGCGCACGTTCCGCGGGCGCTTTGACAACACTGATGTCTACCGCCTGATGTACCTGACCCTCTTCGGCAGAGCGCTGCCGTCGTCGGTCGGTCAGGAGGCTCCTAACCGGTAGGAGGCTCATGAAGATTGAGCATTAAATCCGGTATCCCGTATAGCCATAGGGCTGAAGCCCTTGGCTATACGGGGCAAAGCCCGCCTGCGCGGGCTATAGCGGAATAATTGCTTAGAGACCATAAGCTCGATGGAGGCAGCTACTCTGTCCGCTGCTTCCATCAATGTTTTTTGATGTGAGACTGAAAATTGTCCCACATTACTGCTCCTCAATGGCATCTATCGAGATGCCGACCGCACTCAATGTCTGCTCCAGTTCCTGGATTGCTGCTGCGATCTGTTGCTCTGCGATCTCTCTGGAATGCCCAGTTGTTGAGAGAAAAATCCGGAACTTTACGTCAGAACCGAAGCGTTGCGCTCTAGACTTGATGTAGATATCAGGATGACGCTCTGCTACTGTACGAAGCACAGGCGCCAGGATCGATTCGTCGGTGCAGTTGACGATCACTAGGCGCTCGATGAAGACACGCTCGCCGAACAGTCGCTGAAGCAGCGGTTGTAACGGTCCTTCAACGATCCCCTTCAGTTCTGCCGGAACACCGGGAAGGCAGATGATCGTAGAGGATTCAAGGTCGAGCACCACGCCTGGCGCTGCGCCGACCGGATTGTCGAGCGGATATGCACCCTCGGGCAGATACGCCATTTTCTCACGTTCGGGGGTGATCGCTGGATCGTTCACTGCACCCTCACGGGCAAAATGCTCGTATCGCTGCTGCACGATGGCAAGCGCCTGCGGGTGTAGCTGCAGGGGTCGATGGACGGCGCGTGCAACTGCGGCGACTGTTATATCGTCCCACGTTGGTCCCATGCCGCCAATTGTGACGATCAATCTAACGGAACGTTCCAGGCTTGATCGGACCTCGCGGACGATTGCGTCCAATTCATCGCGGACGATCACGGCGCGCTCGACACGCCCTCCAAAAGCAGTGATTCGTTTGCACATCCAGTTTGTGTTTGTGTCCAGCACATCACCCAGCAGCACTTCATTGCCGGTTACAATGATTTCAACTGTAATCATATATCAGCAGACGGAGACGGGTCTGAAAATTCTTTCACGCATGTTTCAGGTTCATCCGCAACACGCTGCCAACGATGAAAACTTAGGTAGCATAGGAGATTCTCACTTCCCATCTGACCCCACAGAATTGCGCCAAAAGCGTTATCCGAAATCAATGTACGCTTTCGTACAAGATAGCCACAACTGCGATTATGAAGTGCAGTGGAGTGGTGTCGGTTACAAACGCGTGTTGAGTAGACTAAACCTGAACAAGGTCGACCATATCTTTACCACAACTCACCTTCACGCCACTCTGCAGAAAGTGGTGTGCTCAGGTCTATTGGCAGCGTTTTTGAAGGTCGTAGAATTATTACCTGTTCCTCGTTAGACGATGACAATAAACCATGTTCAGTTCTGATGAATAACGGGCCACGCCGGAGATTCCATCCAAGTCGATCATAGAATGCAACACTGGACAGAGAAAGAGCTGCCAAATCATAGTTCTGAAGTCTTGTTGGCGATGCATTCCATTATGGCCGTCGCAAAGCCACGATTGCAATAGTAAGCATCGATGACCGTACTTCTGTCCAACTACAGACCGATGCAGCTTTTTATCCCTATGAGGCAGATCAGGCTGCAATAGTCTGATCTGCTCTGATCTTCTTCTTTGAGGTATCTAGCTGAAGACAGATGCACACGGGAAATTTTTATCATGGCTTCGATCGCCCGTCAAGGCTTTTGTAATCCCCCTCTATTGCTGAACGACTCGATCAAAATGAGTCTCGTATGGAATCACAGCGCGGCACAGGTGCAGCTGGAGCATCCGTATACGGTAGCGTTGGACAGGGACGAATGGCAAGCATTGGCCACAGCACTCTCAGGCACACTACCGCGCGCTCCGAACTGCTAAGCCTGCGCGGATCAGCGCGCTGGATCAGGCGTTTAAGTGGCGTTCTGGCTCGCAAAGGTGACAGGGAACCAGGGATGAATGAACACGCGGTAGCACGCGATCCACGGGGTCGGAGGTTGCAGGTTCGCGAACTGCCCCTACTACGACAATACGGCATGATCTTAATTACGACCACATGGCGCTTAACCCTTCCTCTACAGTCTCCCTCCCGACTTGTAGGTAATGCATAGCTTCCCTTATTGCATGGGGATGAGAAGGCGCAGACGCGCTGCAACATCCCTGCCTATAGCAGATGCAACTGATTGAAGCGCCCGCCAGTTGCCAGCAGCCTCGCAACACCCGTGTCTCCAGCGGATGCGGCCTCTACAGCGTTGCGATCTGAAGATCATCCTGATCGGGCCAGAGCGATTCTTTGCCAGTCCAGTCGCGTGCGCGTGCGCGAAAGGCGTACACACCCGATTCAGGCGGAACAAACACCGCTTCGTGCTCTGTCGTCTGCGTAAGCCAGTCGATCCAGTCGCCATCCGGCAGACGCCGCACCTGCACATCGAACGATGCAATGCCGCTGACGTCGTCCTCACCATCCCAGCTCACCCGGATGCCGCCCTCGGGGAGCAACACCGCCTCAACGACCGCGGCGTCTGGAGGGTGCACATCGTTGTGCAGGCGCCACTTGATTGCGTCGAAGTGCACTGCGCGTCCATCACTTCCGGTCTGATTCGTCAACATCACCGAACTGCCCGGTCCCATATGGAAAATACCCAGTGAAACCCACCTGCCGGACGCAGCCGCCTGATTGATGACAACTTCCGACACTGCGCCGTTGTGCGTGACGGTGTAGCGCGCGTGTTCGGTCGGTGTGGGACCGCATGCCGGAATGAATGCCAGCGCCTCGTAGAAACCTTCACCCGGAAGCGGAGGCGTCCAAATGGCGCGATGTTGCGAACGCGCTGTAGCCCCCGGCGTATCGTAGCTCCAGGCATGGCTGCCGCCAATGCCACAATTGGCGCTTTGCCAGTTTCGACCTTCAATTGCAGCGTACCCTTCGGCAGCATCGTCAACCACGATTGCGTCTGGCTCGATGACAGCACGATCGGCAGCCGTCTGGTTGCCGGTCGCAACGAATGGGTCGGCGCCCAGCCACAAAAACGTCACTTCAACCCAATCGCTGTTCGTCATGCCGAGATCGTCCCAGAACGCGCCATCGGCAATGTCGATGCCGGTCGGCTGGCGAATGCGACGCCCGAACTCATCGCGTCCATTGTTGTACCCATGCTGGTGCGCCGCCTGCGCCATTGGCAGTCCCGGCGGAAGGTCGCCGTAGCGTCGATTCGGCGACCAGTAATCATCATTCGTATTCCAGGGTCCCACATCCCACACCGGCAGCACGACACTCCGATCACGGTAGGTCACGCGCACCTGATACTCATAACCGCTGCGACTCGAAAGGACACTCCATGATGGCAGCGCAACGAATCGGTCACGTGGTTTGATGACGTGCCCATTCGCGGTGCGTCGACCGACGCGTCCCTGCCGTGTGGCGAAGACGCGGTAGGTCGGTGCGATGGGCGAGGTGACGCTGAGAGCATCTGAGGGGGAAGGCGACGGCGGCTCTCCGGCATGCGCCTGATTGGTGGTCAGGAACAGGGTCAAGATCGCTACAAGTGCTGCAATGATCGCCAGGCGTTGTGCTGGTACCATTCATACTCCTGCTGTTCAAACGGCTCTGCACTGCTGAAGGCGGCTGCGCAAATGCACAACAACAGCTCATAGACCGACACCCCAAACTGGTGCGGTACGCAGCGCAAAGCCTAGCGCGTACGAATTCGTTCACGAGAACGTGTGGCGTGCCGTTCACGACACGATATAGGGCGCGATTGTAGCCAACATCTCGAAATTGTCAAGTTGGCGTTACAGGTTGACGCATCCAGCGTATCGCGCCATAATGGGACGCTCTGCAACGAAAGGCGTCATGAGATGACCGACCAGAACATCCCGGCATACGCTCGACTGGCTGAACAGATTGTGGCGCTCAAGTTGCTGCCGCGCGTTGGATGGCTTCAGCGCGGCGTTGCGAATGCCGAGAGCGTCGCGGAGCATAGTTTCGGGCTGGCTGCGCTGGCGCTGATATTCACCGCTGCGGACGATTCGGTTGATCGCGAACGAGTGCTGGCGATGGCGCTGGTGCACGACATTGCCGAGGCGCTGATCGGCGATCTGCCGTTTTCGGCGCGCCGCCTGATCGGCGAAGCGGTGAAGCGCGACGCCGAGCGCCGCGCGCTCATCGAACTGTGCGCACCGCTCCCCGGCGGCGAGCACCTGATCCGGCTGTGGGAGGAGTATGCCGCCGGTGCAACCCGCGAGGCGCGACTGGTCAAAGCGCTGGATCGCGTCGAGACGCTGGTGCAAGCGCTGGCATACGAACGCGCTGGCAATCGTCTGCTGGACGAATTCTGGATCGATGCCACCGCAGGGCTGGAAGAATTTCCCGACCTGATGGCATTCGTCGCCTGGCTGGCGGCACAGCGCAACGGTTGAACGTTCCAGGATTGAACGGAGGAAACGTGTATGCAATCGTTCACATGGTGGCAGACGGCAGTGTTCTATCAGATCTATCCGCGCAGTTTCGCCGATGGCAATGGCGATGGCATCGGCGATTTTGCGGGGATGATCGACAGGCTCGACTACCTGCGCGATCTGGGGGTCGGGGCAATCTGGCTCTCGCCGCACTACCCTTCCCCGAATGCGGACTGTGGCTACGACATCTCGGACTATACCGGCGTTGCGCCCGAATACGGAACGCTTGATGATTTCCGGCGTTTTCTCGACAGCGCTCACGCGCGCGGTATGCGGGTGCTGATCGACCTGGTGCTCAACCATACGTCTGTGGATCATCCCTGGTTCAGGGAGTCACGGTCGAGCCGGGATAACCCGAAGCGCAACTGGTATATCTGGCGCGACCCTGCACCTGACGGCGGTCCGCCGAATAACTGGTATTCGGCGTTCGGCGGTTCTGCCTGGACATTCGATGAGACGACCGGACAGTACTATTACCATTTTTTCTTCAAGGAACAACCCGACCTGAACTGGCGCAACCCGGACGTGAAGCGGGCGATGTGGCAGGCGATTCGTTTCTGGCTCGATATGGGAGTGGACGGTTTTCGTCTTGATGCGATCGATACCATTTTTGAGGACCCCACGCTTACCCCGCACGAATCGCGGTTGTCGCAGGTTGAGATGCTGCGCATCTGGCGCGAAAACCGTCCGCCGGAAGAGACGAAAGAACTCTGGGAGCAGTTTGCGCTGATGTTTCGTTACCAGGTGCAGCAACCAGGCTTACACGAGTTGATGAAGGAATTGCGCGCATTGGTGGACGAATATCCGGGGGATCGGGTGCTGATTGGCGAAGGGGACGACATCGCATACTATGGCAATGGCAGTGATGAACTACACCTGGTGTTCAATTTTCCGCTTATGCGCACCAACCGGTTGACGCCAGCGTGGGTGCGCGCCAATCAGGCAGAACGTCTGGCGGCGTTGCCCCCCGGCGCCTGGCCCTGCAACACACTGGGGAATCACGATGTCGGGCGCATGTGGACGGCATACGGCGATGGGGTGAACGATGCGGCGCTTGCCCGTCTGCACGTGGCGATGCTGCTGACGCTGAAGGGCACGCCGGTGCTCTACAACGGCGAAGAGATCGGCATGACCGATCTGTTGCTTGAACGGTTTGAACAGTTGCGCGACAATCAGGCGGTCAATCTGTATCACCTGGCAGTCGGCGATGGCATCGATCCCGCTGAGGCAATGAAGATGGCGGCAGCGATCAGCCGCGACCGCTGTCGCACGCCGTTCCAGTGGTCGAATGCGCCCAATGCCGGATTCAGTCTGCCGGGCGTGGAAACCTGGTTGCCGGTCAATCCCAACTACGCTCAAGGCGTGAATGTCGCCGATCAGGAACGTGACCCGGATTCGCTGCTCAACTACTACCGCCGCCTGATCGCCGCGCGCCAGGCGACACCGGCATTGCTGGCGGGCGACTACACGCCGCTCCATCCCGACGAGGATCGCTATCTGGCGTTCCTGCGCACAACGCCGGATCAGCGCTGCCTGGTGGCGCTCAATTTCTCGTCAGAACCGGTCACAGCTGGCTTTGAACTGAACGGCGCCCGTTTGCGCACGCTCTTTTCGAGCCATCCCCGCCCCACCCGTGACGAACATCCGGAGCGCCTGACCCTGGCGCCGTTCGAGGCATACATTGGCGAGGTGATACGGATCGCAACGGATTGGGAATAGGACACGGATGAGCACGGATATGACGGATCGGCGCGGATTATAGCAGTTCTCACAAAGGTTGGTCTTGTTGGACAGGGTTGCACACGCTATCGTCGTGCGACATCTCTCTGCGTGCTCCGCGTCTCTGCGTGCATCAGACCGGCTCACGCGAAGGCGCAAAGGTGCGGAGAATGGACGGTCGATCTGGCGCAGTTGAGCAAACCGGAGCGTATTCTCTACCGCCAGTCGGAGCACCTGCGGATCGAGGTCTTTCGCCTGCTCTGTCCACACTGCGGGAATGAATGTAGAGATGCTCGAAGCGACCTTTGAGGAGCACCGCGATGCCTGAAGAGATTCGTGCGGTGCGGCAACGAGCGCCAACGCCCGAAGAGGAAGCGCTGCACCGCTGGTTTGAAGAGCAAGAGAAAGACCCGCCGAAGCTGCTGGAAGAGGGAGCGAAGCGGATCATTTCGCTGGTGAGCGCCCTGTTCAGTGTGGTGTTCGGGACTCTGGCGCTGGCCGATAATCCATTACCGGTGTATCTGACCCAGTTGCCGGTGCGGGTGTTGGGGGTGGTGGCGGTGCTGGCATACCCGGTGGCGCTGCTGGCGGCGCTGGTGGTCGTGTTACCGGGGGCGTACCGCTATGCGGTGGCCAGTCGGACGCAGCGCCTGGCGGCGTTTCGCGCTCTGATGCGGCGCAAGGTGATCGGGCTACGGGTGGCGCTGTTCGCCTTTGCACTAAGGAGTGTGGCGTTTGCGGCGCTGTTTCTGGTGGTGTTGTGGGGGTAGGGATGAGGAATAGAACACGGATTGGCACGGATGTGACGGATCGACACGGATGTTATTTATTTTATCCGTGATTATCCGTAGCATCCGTGCACATCCGTGGTTAATCCGACGCAGCGGCAATTGTCTGCTCGACTTCCTTCCGTAGGAGCCTGATCGCATCATTGGCTGTCTTTTCGGCGGCGAGCAGTTCATTCAGGCGGTCTTCCAGTTCGTTGAGCAGCGTCACGTAGCGTTGCCGCAGTTTCATCTCGTTGCCCTCACGCCCCAGCGGCGTCAGGTTCGCCTGCGTCTGCTTCTGGCGCTCGTAGATCTTCTGCCGCTCCGCATCGATCTCTCTCAGTTCGTCTTCGTGGCGTTCAATCTGCTCGTAGAGCGACAATAACCGGTTGAGCACGGCGAAGGTCTGTTTGTCCAGGTGCGTCTCCTCAAAGAATTGCTGAATCTGGCGCTGCGAGAGTTTGCGCACCTCTTCGTAGCGCGATACCCTGTGGCGCTGGCTGACCGTAAAGGTCGTTTCGACTCCCGGCAGGCAGCGCACGGTCCAGCGCGCGACGTTGTGCGCCTGTTCCGTCGGCGGCGGCGTATCGAACAGGTCGTAGCCAGGAAGCATGTCGTGTTCGATCACAATATCGACGGCATTGGGCAGGCTGCTAGTCACCCGATACAGCGTCCGTCGGATGTCCCATTCTTCGAACAGCAGGTACTCCTGATGCAGGCTCAACCCTGCCATCTGGCGTTCGGTGCGGTATTCCTCGCTGATCCTGATGCCGAGTTCAACCGCGTAGGCAACAATCATTTCGGCGCCTGCGCGCGTGAATGGCAGCACCGCTTCACCGGCGTAGTCCCCCCGCTCGACGACCGTCACCGGACCGCGTTCCAGGGTCAGACCGGTTTCATTCAGCATCCGCAGACTGGCGACAGGGTAATGCGGCTGTTTGCGACCGTTGTAGAGCAGTTCCTTGCGTCCGTCCAGGCGTCGGTTGACAATTGGTACCATTGCCGAACGTCCGCGTGCAACGCTGATCGGATGCGCCACGCGGTACTGGAACAACGCGCCGCGCTCTTCGCCAATGCCGACCGACGGCGCCGAATGTTCGACTTCATCGAGGCTGAGACCGAGATCGGCCGAGGAATAGAGTGACCTGGCATCGCTTTCCGCTGCGCCTGGAAATGCCATGCTGCGCGATCTCCCTCTGGCAGCGCCGGGGGCGGGCGGTGCGCTCTGCGCCGCAAACTCGATTGGCGCGGCGACGATGCGCTCATCGTCCTGCACCAGCGGGCGCTCGGGAGTGCGCGGCTCGTATAAACGGTAGCGGAATGAGACTGGCATACCTGCCACCAGGGTCAGTTCAACGTCTTCCAGGTCCTCATCGAGTTGATTGTCGAACATTCCCCACCCCTGCAACAGCACCGTCACCCGCTCGCCCGCGCTGTGTCCGTCGCCGTTCGACGGATCGCCATCAACGATCTTTGGCTCAGCCAGCAGGCGGTAACTGACGCGCCAGGCGGGCGCAGGCGCGATGTATCCGATCAGGAGATCGTGCTCACCCTCGGAGAGGCGAACGATTGCTGCCCGGCGATCCTCCTTGCTCTGTGCTGCGCGCAGGAAGTAGCTCATATCCGAAGCAGCGCGATCATCCAAGATTACCATGCGCGTAATACGCTTCACCGGTATACTGCGCACTTCGCGCTGCTCCGCCATGTACAGCGAGACCAGCGGGCGGTCGAGCGGCTCGTTCTCATCGACGTCGATACCGATCACTGCTCCTTCAACGGTTTCCTCACTCTGCGCTTCGTGGCGACGCTCAGGGTCAATCCACAAACGCACCTGTCGTCCGCGTAGGTCGCGCAACAGATCAAGCAGGCTGCGCGTGTCGGACAGGTGGATCGAACCGCGTTTGATCTGCGCTTCGCGGTCTTCCGGCGTCTCAAAATCGATGCCGCGCACATACCCCGCTCCGAGATCGAGCACAATCAGGCTTTTGAGAATATCGTCCATCGCGGCGCGCGGGAAGGTCAGGCGCAGTTCGGCGCCGGTGATCGAACCGCGTCGCTCAAAATAGCCGACACCGTGCCGGTAGACCAGCATCCGGCGAATAGGGAGATCAGGCATGGTTTTCTCGCTTTCCAGAAAATTGGCGCCTCGGCGTGAGGCGTCCCATGGGGTGAGTATAGCAGCAAATGCACTGGCTGTCATCCGCGACGAATTGCACATCTACAGACGTGAGCGCATCAATAGTCTTTGAATAATAATTCGCTCTCGCCCGTGCAGGTGGGCTTCGCCTCGTATAGCCAAGGGGTTCAGCCTGACAGTGCACCGTTGCCTTGAAGGGCTCGACTTCCAAGATGAAGGCCGCTGACACGGCATGTTGACCGAGCCTGTGCAGGCGTACTTCGCCTCGCATAGCCGAGGGGTTGAGCCCGACAGCAAGAGGCGAATACCGGTTTATATTCCATCACATCATCAACAGCGCCAGTGCAATCGCCAGCACGATAGTCAGACTGGTCGCTGTCAGCGCGGCGATCCGATCCCAGTTCAGGAAGCGCCGATCATCGGGGAGGAGACGCTCGAAGCCGTAGATGTACCAGCGGTAGAGCGTCGGTTCGCACTTCTGCGCAGTGCGCCCGCGCTGTTGCGGCTTCGTCCATTCGTCAAGGTCGAAGACGATTTCAGTGACGGGAATAAAACTGATTGTCAGTTCGCTCAGAATAATGCGCGTGTCGGGATTCAGGCGTTCTTCCGCCCGTTTGATTAGACCATCGACCCCTGCGACCGATCGCCATTCGGGGCGAAATCCTTCGTTCGCCTGCTCGCGGTAGACCTCGCGCTTGCGGCAGTTGCGTTGCAGCCACGCTTCATTGATGCCAGGCAGATCGTCATGGGCGGTCAGGAGATCTGCCCGGCGCAGCCAGTGAAAGGTTTTGTGAATGATCAGGCGACTGACGCCATCGCAGCGTGTGCAGTGGATACCGCCCGTGCCCTGACAGTCGGGGCACGGAATGAGCGTCGGCGCTGCGGCGACCTCTGGTTGGGTCGCGACGGCAGCCTGTGCCGCGTCTGGCGTTCTGGTCGATGCAGCCGGCGAGGTATGGCGCTTGCGTCTGTCTGCTGCGACGGCAGCCTGTGCGACACTAGGCGCTTCATTCGAGACAGCCGGGGGAGATAGAGCAGGGATACGCCGACGACCGTTGCACCGCGCGCAGATCGTCCGTCCGATCCCTTTGCACGTATCGCACTGAACGACCCGTGTTGAACCGGGGATGCGCACCACGCCCCCTGCTTCATTCTCGAACCCTCTAGGAGGGGGGAGCGGCACCTCCCACCGATCGAGTTCACGTTCCAGTTTGTTGTCCTTATAGTAGTGATGATCCGGTTCTTCTACGGTTTGCACTGGTTCGCGCGTTTCGTACAGAACACGCAGGGTGTACCAGTAGATGTTGCGGTGCGTCGTCTGCCGTATCTCCGCCAGGCGCCCCAGTGATGGACGACGCAGTAGCGGTCGCGCCCGGCTCCACGCATTCAGCAAATCAGCAATCGCACGCGGATCGCTGAGTTCTTTCGCCCGCTCGAGCGCATCCTGCATTGGCGCTTTGATCAGGTCAGCTGCCAGTACCTTTTCAACGGCGTGCGACGCTTCTGGCGGCATTGGCGAAATCGGAGCTGCAGCGGGGGGTATGCCGATGGCAACCTGGGTTGTGCTGGAGTGACGCCGCAGCACCTGGTCGAGCGCATCGGCAGCTGCCCGGGCGCCAGGGTACCGTTTTGCCGGTTCGAGCGCCAGCATGGTACGAATAATATCGTCGACCTCAGCGGGCACGCCAGTAACCCCACGATCACGCAGCGACATCGGCGGCGCAAACGGTCCACCACCCTCGCCCAAACCAGGCGTGTACGTCCACGGCAAGGCACCAGCAAGCATCACGAACAGCACGACACCCAGGCTGTAGATGTCGGAGAGATGGGTCACGGCAGTGGCCGACACAGCGTGTTCGGGTGAAAGGAACCCTGGCGTGCCCATCACTTTGTTGACGGTCGTCATCCGTGTCTTGCCCGATTCGCGGGCGATGCCGAAATCGGAAAGGAGCACCCGCCTACCGTCGCCCTCGACAAGAATGTTGCCGGTCGAAATATCGCGGTGAACGACGCCATGCGCATGGGCGTAATCGAGCGCAGCAGCAGCGCAGCGAAAGATATGCGCCGCCAGGTCAAGCGGCAAACGCCCGCGCTGGTCGAGCAGGTCACGCAGTGATCCGCCCTCGACATACTCCATGACGGTGTAGTGAAAGGGCGCCTGATACCCGTGGTCGTAGATCGGTACAATATGTTCATGGCGCAGTTGACTGGTGATCTCTGCCTCGCGGGTGAAGCGGTCAATCCATTCGGTGTCCTGCGACAACAGGATTTTGATCGCCGCCCGACGTTCGCGCAGTACGCGATGACGCGCCAGCCAGACCTGGCTCATCCCGCCTTTGCCGATCTGTCGCTCCAGACGGTAGTTGCCGATCCATTCAGGAAAGGTGCTCATATGTAGATATTCAGCACGGAGCGCGCTGCGGCGCGCGCCTCCGCCAGGGCGGTTTCGCTGAGACGCTCCTTGACCCCAGAAATACTCGCCGGATTCATGCTCAACTGAAACACGCCGAGTCCGACCAGGAGCGTCGCCAGTTCCGGGATGCCAGCAATCTCGCCGCAGACACACACTGGCAGATGGGCGCGCGCTGCAGCGCCAGCAGTCTGCGCGATCAGCCGCAGCACAGCAGCAGAGTGCTGCGGATAGCGAGTCGAAATATCGGCGCTGGTACGGTCAGCAGCGAGCGTATACTGCGCTAGATCGTTGCTGCCAATACTGAAGAATGCCGCCTCGCGCGCGATTAGGTCGGCGGTTACCGCCGCAGCTGGCGTTTCGATCATAACGCCGACCGGCACATCAGCGCGGTGTGGGATCTGATCACGCGCGAGCGACTCGGCAGCAGCGCGGATCTGTGCCCGCGCCCACGTCACCTCGTCGGGGATTGTGATCATGGGAAGCAGGATCCGCAGGTCGCCATGAACCGCCGCCCGGAGCATCGCACGGATCTGGGTCTGGAACAGATCGGGGTGAAGCATCGAGAGACGCACCCCACGAATACCGAGCGAAGGATTGAGTTCGTGCGGCAGTTCGAGATACTCCACCCGCTTATCACCGCCGATGTCCAGCGTGCGAATAATGACTGCCTGCCCTTTCATGGTTTCCAGCACCGTCCGATATGCTTCGTACTGCTCCTGCTCATCGGGTGGCGCATTGCGTCCCATGAACAGAAACTCGGTACGAAACAGTCCGATCCCCTCTGCCCCCCGTTCAAGCGCGATACGCGCCTCCAGCGGGTGGCTGATATTCGCCCAGATCGTTACCAGTTCGCCGCTTGCCATGCGTCCCGGTTGATCATGCAGGGGATGGTGCCGCACTCGCGCCGCAATCGTTCCCGAAGCGCGCCGTTCATACGCCGACCACTCAAACGTATCGGGGTCGACGATCACCAGAGCAGCGTGTCCGTCGAGCACCAGCGGCGCATTATCAGGGATCGCCAGGGTTGCGGCGCCCAAACCGACGACTGCCGGAATGCCGAAGGCGCGCGCCAGGATCGTTGTGTGACTGTTCGGTCCACCCTCAGCAGTGACAAACCCGGCGACACGCCCATCGCGCAGGCTGACCGCCTCGGCGGGGGTTAGGTCATTGGTGACCAAGATCGCGCCAATGGGGAGATCGTGCATATGGCGCGCCTCACCGCGAAGCGCGGTCAGGATCGCGCGGCGCACATTGTCGATGTCGCTGGAACGTTCGCGCAGGTAGGGGTCATCAATCGCTTCGATGGTTTCGCGCAGCGCGCTAATGGCAACCGTCAATGCCTGTTCCAGGCTGACATGACCTTCCTGCATGCGCCGTGCCACGTCCTGCGTCAGAGTCTCATCTTCGACAAGCAGCGCGTGGGCATCGAAGATGCGCGCTTCCTCCAGGCGTCCCTCTTCACGCAGGATCGCTGCCAGCGTCCGAAGTTGACCGGCAGCCGTTGCCTGGGCGGCAACGAGTCGCCTGATTGCCGCATCGACGTCAACATCGATCACGTGCCAGGCGTGATGGTCAGGCAGGTAACGCACTGCCCGTCCAAGCGCCACTCCCGGTGAACCGCCAGCGCCACGCAGGTAAATTGCCATTTATTCCTCGGTTGCGAGTTGGTCCAGTAATGCAGCCAGCGCTGCTACCGCCTCACGTTCATCCTCACCCTCGGCGCGGATCAAGATCTGATGCCCCTGAGCAGCGCCAAGTTGCAGCAGATTCAACAGGCTGACCGGAAGTTCAGCCGAAGATCGCCGTGTAACGTTACGCACTGTGATACGACTGCGAAATTCGCGTGTTTTGCGATAGAAGTCGGCTGCCGGGCGAGCATGCAGCCCTAACGGATGTCGTATTCTGACCAGACGCTCTTCCATACACATTGATAGCGCATTTCCACCGTCTACCTTTCAGAGAACACATACCAGACTACGGATGACTCGTCCAGCGTTCCTGAACTTTCACCAGATCGCGCCCGCGCAACGCGGCTGCAGCAGTTTCTTCCAGGGTGGCGCCAACCGATGCCTCGACAGCGGCGAAGTAGGCACCTTCCACCAGCGGCGCGTTGCTGATAACAACACGCATTTGCGGCTCGTCTTCGAGCACGGCTTCAACGCTCAGCGCGGCGCTCACGAAATCGACCAGTACCAGGACGCCGTCGCTGCTGGCAATCTGCCGCAGACCCTGACGAATAGCATCGGTGCTGATTCCTAGCGATCCATCTACTGCGCCGCCGACTGCGACGATCGGCACCTGCCCGCGGGTCACCTGTTCGGTAAACTCTTTCACGCCGCTAGCGAGACGTTCGCTGTGAGCAACGATCAACAGACCAACCATACTACTTACGTCGCGAGACCATACGCTTCAGCGAGGATTTCGATAGGATGGCGCGCTGTGACTCCGGCGCCGTGGCTGATCTGCCAGCGGCACGTCTCCGAGTCGCACAGCGCCATCGTGAACCCTGAACGGCGCACCATGTCAAACAGCGGTGCGCCAACGTCCATACTGATCTGATACTTCTCGGCTTTCAGCCCATATGTCCCGGCGATACCGCAACAACTGGCATGGGTTTCGATTAGCCGCAACCCTGGAACGAGTTCCAGCACATCGAGTGCCGGGAGCCCGATGCGGTGCGCACGTAACTGGCATGGCGGATGATACGGCAGGGTGCGTTCAATAGGACGAAAGTCAGTCCGCAACTCGCCTCGTTCGTGCAGCATACGCAAAAACTCGAAGATGTCATATGTCTGCCGGGCTACGGCGCGCACGGTGTCGTTCTGCATACCGAGCAGTTCTGGCGCTTCTTCTTTGAGTGTCAGGGTACAACTGGTGCTGGCGCCGACGATGGGAATGTTGCGCAATGCGTAGGGTGCCAGAAACGCGATGTTTGCCTCGTGTGCGCGACGCGCGGCGGCGAAGTCGCCGTTCGAGAGTAGTGGCAGACCACAGCAGCGCTGATCCGGCAGCAGCACCTCGAATCCGTTGTGTTCAAGCACAGCAACCACTGCTTTGCCGATCCATGGTTCGTAGTAGTTGGCTGCACACCCATGGAAATAGACGACCTGTCCTTTCGTGGCAACCGGCTGGACAATGCGCCGACGCCGGAACCAGGATCGAAACGTTGACCGGCTGAATAGCGGGAGTGGCGCTTCCCGCGCGATCCCTAACGTCTGTTCAATAATGACCCGCAATGGCTTGAAACTGAGCGCCGCATTCGCCAGCGGCGCCTGCGGTCCCGCTCCCAGACGCCCAATCAACTCTGAGCGACTGATCAACCAGTTGCGCAGCGGTATGCCGCGCTCCGCTACCAGACGCGCCCGCGCGCGCGCGTTCAGTTCCGCAATCCGAACGCCGGTCGGGCATACCTCGTTGCACACGCGGCATCCTGAGCAGTAGTCTACCGACTCGTCAGGAGACGGTTGACGGTCATGCCGGAAGCGTTGCGCCTGCGGACCGACATACTTGGGTCCGGGGAAAAGGTCGGTCACTGCGCTGACCGGGCATGCCGCAGTGCAGATGTTGCACTTGATGCAATGGTCGAGCGATTGTTCGAGGGAATGCTCAATATGATCCACTGGTATCATAATGCGTTTCCTGCCAGTATGCGTCCTGCTGCCCAGCCAGTAGCGATTGAAACACCGCTGCGACTGCGTTCGCGAACAGTATCGGTTGCTCCAAGCGTTGCGCCAGCAACGGCGACATTAGTGTAGACCGGTTCACCGTGCATGTCGATTGGTCGGAGACATGGATCGACTGGAACGCCAGCAGTGTAAATCGCATGCCCTGCTGGATCGAGGAAACGCGGTGAAAACCAGTCAGCACGGTTTGCCGGTGCACGCACCGGCAGATCGAGAGCGGTTTCGCGAATGATACCCATATGGTCGGCGCGGATGCCACCACCTGCAATCCCGCCAGTCGCCAGCAGCAGGCGCTCGACTCGGTGCTCCTGATGACGCGCTGCCGCTTCGCTCCAGACGGCGATAAGCCGACGTTCTTCACCGTGACCGCGAAGAACTTCTGAGCCGATCTGAAACCGTCCACCAGAATGTTCAATCGCATCGCGCAGGATGGTGAACAGCCGCATACCGGGAACCGATGGCGGCAACGTTGGTATCTCAAACACCTGCGCGCCGCTGGCATGCTGAAGATCGGCGACCACGCCGAGCGGATCGCGCAAACCAAGGATAGCTGGCAGCCCGATCCGCGTTGCCGATCCACGCTGCGCACGAAGTTGTCTTCCGATCTCCGCCCGAAATGCCGGGTCGTCGAACATACGCGCAAGGATGACCGTCGTATATTCGCGTCGGCGGAATGCAGCGGGGATGGTCAGGTACACGCCGCGCGCCGCTACTCCCTGAGCTACGAGGTTGGCAGCGATGAACAGCGGATAGAAATCGCGCAATTCGCGGAACCCGGCAATCAGCATCTCTCCGCCCAGGCGAACATCACCGGCGGCCATCGTCACTGGCAGCAACGCAACCGGGCGCAACGCACCTGCTGCCGTGGGAAGCAGTACATTGCGCTCCAATCCGCCAACGTAGGGATAGCGGGCTGCTTCGGTCAGCGCACAGAAGCGAGCGATTGCCTCTTCAACGGCGCGTGCGCCGATCAGCGCATACGGGTGCTGCGGATGTGTCGCGCCGATCTCGTGGATCGCCCGACGTGGCGTGCGTTCATCGGCGCCCCAGACATCGACAGTTCCGGCAGTCCAGTGGGTCGCCCCCTGCCCCTTCGCCAGCACTAGCGGTTGCAATCCTGCCTCTGCTAGCGCCAGAGCGCCCATCAAGCCGCTCAAGCCGGCGCCGATTACGAGTGTGGTGCGCATATTGCTCCCCTATTGTCACACGATCGCCGCAATCACAATATCGCGCGACGCCTCAATCGTCGCATCTGTAGTCTCTGGCAAACGATCAACTGCCAGCGTTTCCAGGTAGTTCAACTCGTTGAGGCGCTCCTGGCGGAGTTGATCGCCCCACAGCGTCGGCGTGACGCCTTTCCAGCGTTCTTGCAGGAAGTGTGTGAGCAATGCCGACGCAGGCGGTGCACTGGCAGCCTGCTGCGCGGGCAGATGCTGGTTGCGGAGTTCGTGCCAGATCGCCGCAGCGCGATAGGTGCAGAATCCACCCTGGCATGGACCCATTCCAAGACGCGTATCGCGGCGCAGATCGTCGAGATTGGCAGTGCCCTCGCTCTGGATTGCCGCCTCGAGTTGGGCGCGGGTGACGAGTTCGCATTCGCAGATCAGATCGCCATAACTATCGTCCGCCTCGACTTCCGCCAGTCGATGCCCCAGCATATAGAATGGCGATGTCAGAATGGCAAACCGTGCACGTGCGCGGCGATTCTGATTGGGTACGGCACCGTGGTGCAGCGCTTCGATAGGCAGATCCGCCGTTCGACACGGCACGGTCACCCCAAGTTTGGCTGCAACCAGATCAACGGTTTTCTCCGCCATCAGGCGATACGTGGTCCACTTTCCGCCAACTACGCTGACCATCCCGGCGACCCCATCGCGCGTTTCATGATCGAGCAGTTTGTATGTGCGAGGAATATCACGGTTGCTGCCAGCGTCATTTTCCTTATACAATGGGCGAACCCCTGCCCATGCTCGCAGAGCGCGCATGCGACTCACACCGGGAACGAGCCATTCGCCTTCTTTCAGGATCAGATCAACCTCTTCCGGGGTAATATCGTACACATCTGGATCGGGAACCGGTATATCGGTCGTTCCGAGCACGGCAACCGTATGGATAGGCACGATAATGTCGCCGTCCGCTGGCATCTTGCAGCGGTTCACTACCGTATTAACGATCCGATGATTCATGGCGATCATTGTTCCCTTACCGGGAACGATGCTGATGCGCAGACTGGCAAGCTCTGCGATCTTCCCTGCCCAGGCCCCGGTTGCGTTGATGATGAAACTGGCATGGATGCGTACCGTTTCACCGCTTCGCAGATCTTCGCACACTGCGCCAATAATCCGGTCTGCCATACGCTCCAGTTCAACAACGCGGTGATACGTTAGCACCTGCGCGCCATAGCGCCGTGCATCATACGCATTGGCGTGGGTGGCGAGGAATGAGTCGGCGGCACCATCACGTACCGCGAATGCCCGCCTGATACGCGGGTTGAGCAACGGTTCGCGTCGAAGCGCCTCGCGCACTGGTATCTCTTCTACCCAAACGCCAGTGCGTCGGCAGGCAGCGACAAACTGATCGGCAAAGGCTTCATCGTCTGCCGGAGTTACGACGAACAACCCGCCGGTTTCTTCGATGCAGTGCGGTATAATCCGGCGCAGGATCTCATTCTCGCGCGCACATTCCTCCGCCGATTGCGGGTCTTTCACCACATAGCGCCCGCCGGAGTGCAGCAACCCGTGATAGCGCCCCGTCGTGCCGTGCGTCAGGTCGCCCTTCTCGACCAGGGCGCAGCGAATGCCGCGCAGCGCCAGATCGCGCAGGACACCCGTTCCGGTTGCGCCTCCGCCAATGACCAGAACATCTGTCGTCAGTGTACGCATAGTGCAATTCCTCACTGGTATCTATGGGTTCTGCGTCTCTGGAGTCCTAGCTGGCAGATCGTCATCGAGACCAACCATCGCGCGGGCGATGTAGTATGCGGAGGTTGCGCCAGGATCCTGATGCCCGATGCTACGCGGACCAAGGAACGCTGCACGACCTTTGGTCGCCTGCATTGGGATTGTTGCACGCATGCCCTCTTCAACAGCGGCAAGCGCAATGCGTGCCGCTTCTTCAAGCGAATTTCCGTTCATGATGGCATTACGAAACGTTTCAACCCCCGGCGCAATCGCATCGAGCATCGTTTTCTCGCCGCGCTGCACCCGACCGCGTTCCACAATGCCTTCAAGTGCCACTTCGAGCGCCGCGGCAATGTCTTTTCCGTCAATAACTGATCGTCCGGCAAGCAGCGCTCCGGCGCGCCGAAATGCTGTTCCGTACAGCGGACCGGCCGCACCGCCGACAGTCGCCAGGAGAGTCTTCCCGGTCATATCAAGGATAGTGCCAATATCGCTCTCCTGAAATGCATCAAGTTTGACAACCACTGCCGAGAAGCCGCGATTCAGATTGGTGCCGTGGTCTGCATCGCCAATTACGGTATCAAGTTCCGTTAATTCGGCTGCATGGTCACGGATCAGCGCGGCAGCGCGCTCGATAAAGCGGATGACATGGTCAACGGTGATCTGCATCCGGGAAGCCTCCAGATAAACATTTCCTCACAAGTGCGTGTTGTACGGACCGCAATCAATCGATGGCATCAGGGCTTCGTACTGAACTATATTCCCCGACGCAACGCCGGTGTCTATGCCGGAGCATCTCATAACCGCAGTAATTCATCGTCAAGACGAGTCAATGTTACCGTGCATCCAGCCATGTTAAGCGACGTCATCTAACCACCCAGACTTCACTCGATCATGATGTTGTGGCGTTGAATGCGATAATACAACTCAATGTATGGAGTTGCGCCTAACCCACTAAGACGGCCCCCGATCCTCGGCACGCAGGTGCAGAAAGATCGGCGCACAGGCGATCAACTATCTGAGAAACCGGCGCAGGCGTACTCTGTTGCCGGCCTGCTTCACCGGATGCCGATGCCAATCTCGATCTCGTGGTCGTCCAGACGAAAGGACGGACGGGCGAGAGATGGCACGGTGCAGGCGGAGAGTGCATCGCCGACGGAGCAACTCTGGCTGGCTGCGTGGTGCGCAATCCGGCGCACTCTTCGAGTGAGGCGCCTATCTCTGCAGCCGTACTGGCGATTTTCTCTACAATCACAGTGGCGCCGGTGCCGCGACGCAGTTCTTTTGCTGGACCTGGAATCTCATTGGCCACAATGACCGTTGCAACTAGTATACCCTCGGCATTGATTATCTCGATAGCGGTCTTGAACCGACCGCCAGCATAGTTTCTGATAACGTACAGAATGCCTGCGTCGCCAGTGGCTTCGCGAGTGGCCACCAGAGTCCGATCTGGCGTCGGCGATGTGAAAATGGCGCCAGGACAGGCAGCAGTCAGCATCCCTCGCACGACATACCCGATATGCATTGGTTCGTGTCCGCTGCCGCCGCTCACGACCACAATCCGGTCGCAGAGTGGTGCATCGGCACGAATGACATAATCCGGGTTGCGTCGCACACGGATCAGTTCTGGATGGGCGCAAGCCAGTCCATCAAGCGCATCGGACACAAGCGTATCGGGTATATTGATGAGCATCTTTACTCGTGCGCCTTCCTGGCGTATCGATACGTGACCACACTGTCATTGTTGTACGCTGGATCGCACCACTGCGCTGGTTATTGATAAGCAATATACGCGCGTTATTATACCAGAAGCCGCATGATCGGCATATTCTGTAAGAAGGCAGTTTGCAGGGGATCGGGGTATGAGCACAAGATCAGAGAGAAATGTGCTCCCCATCCGGATGTGACGGGCATTGCATGGTGTGGTACATCTGTTCTGTATCTGCCTGGACAGGGCAGTCGGGAGGTAACGCAGGCGAGCGCGCCGTGCGTCGGCTGAGAGGGCGTCGCCTTGAAAGATTGAGCATGTATGGCAGTTCTCAAATATGTTGATCCCCGTCTGGGCCTGCCGCGTCGCGTACAGTGCCTGTTTCCAGCAGATTGTAGACCGAAGTGTATTTCGGTCATCGCGTGGGGCGCGCGACTCCGGGAATGTTCAACCTCCTCCATTGGACTCGACCTCTGCGAGAAATGCCATAAACCGGTATGCGCCTCGTGCCATCGGGCTAATGGAGATTGAGCACATAATCCGGTGCGCGTCTCCTACCGTCGGAGTGAACCCCTCGGTTATGCAAGGCGAAGCCTGCCGCACAGGTTACAACGGAGCAATTGCTCAAAGTCCATGGGGCGACGGAAAAGGTCACAAAGCGTGCTCTGGCTGTTCATTCAGGGCGAACTCTTTTACCGCCGACAGCACCAGCGTGCACCTCGGAATCGCAACCGAACAGCCACGCCTCCTTCTGCACAAATGACAGTTTCTCAACCACTCGCGCCGCTGTGTGTGTCGTCTGCACCGCCGTCACCTTTACCCAGTGATGATAACGACGGTGACAATGACAGTGATGATGATGAGCATCAGGAAGAGCGAAGCAAACGCCGGTGATGTTGTGAGTGCAACATCAACCGGCGCCTGTACATCGGAGTTTGGTGCAAATGGACTAGCAGGACTATCATTATCGCGCCGACTTGAGCACGTCGAGCAAGCGCGCAATCTCTTCTGAGTCGATGGTTGCGCCAGAGCAGAGGCAATCGCGCGCATAGGTTTCCGCCAGCAGCGCGCTCAAACTTCCAACTGCGGCCTTAACAGCGGCAAGTTGGGTCACGATCTCCTTGCAATCACGACACTCTTCTATCATCCGTTGAATGCCGCGTACCTGACCTTCGATTCGGCGCAGTCGCACCAGGACATCGTGACGCAACTCATCGCTTATTGGGCGCACAGGTCGCGGTGCGGACATCACTTTCTCCCCCGCGCTTATGCAGCAACGGCTGCATCAAATGCCTCTTTCAGCATGCGCTTGGGACCAGCGCCGACGATCCGGTTGATCTCCTTGCCGTTCTTGAAAAAGATCATGGTCGGGATTGCCATGATGCCGAACTTGCTCATCCAGATCTGATGGTCGTCGGTGTTGACTTTGGCAACCTTGACTTTACCATCGTACTCGTTTGCCAGTTCTTCGAGGATCGGCGCAATGACCCGGCATGGACCGCACCATGGCGCCCAGAAGTCAACAACAACCGGAATGTCGGACTTCAGCACCTGCTGCTCGAAATCATCGTCGGTAACAGTAACAGGCTTTGCCATAACGGTTCGATACTCCCTTTACATTCACGGTCTACACATACCTCCCAGGGGTATGCATATACAGTATAATCTGACTGTATCATGAAGTCAAGGAGTGCGGAATGGTGATCGAGCGCATTAATGCAGCAACATTTCGTGCTGCACGCCCTGGATTGGTGGCACTGTTGAAGGACGCGGTGGAGAGTGGCGCCTCGCTTGGCTTTCTAATGCCGCTCGATACGGCAACGGCGCAACGTTACTGGGATGCCATTTGCGATGATGTTGTCGAACGTCTGCGTGTATTGCTGGTCGCGCGTGAAGGTGACACGATCATTGGCGCTGTTCAACTGGAACTGGCGCAGAAACCGGGTGAGCAGCATCGTGCGCAAATGAAAAAACTGATGGTACTGCGTTCGGCGCGGCGCCGGGGCGTTGCTCGGGCATTGCTGGCGGCGGTGGAAGAGGAAGCGCGGCGTGAAGGTCGCTCTCTGCTGATCCTTGACACGCGTGAGGGTGATCCGGCAGAACTGCTGTATCAGGCGTGCGGGTACACCTTCGTCGGGCGCATCCCAAAATACGCCCGTAGTGCCGATGGATCGTTGCACACGGCGGTCATTTATTATCGCCTGCTCTAGGATCGTCGTCACAGCAATGGAATGACTGGCCTAACGGTGCCAGCGATGAGCAGCGGTACGGCAATGTATGCAAACTTGCGTAGAAGCCGCTGCGCACGAGTGCCAGCTGCCAGGTACGGCTCACCCACTGCGATCCGTGTGACTATGCCCACCGTCAGTGCAATCATCGTGAGTTCGTAGGCTAATCGGGCTACGTCTCCCAGATTGAGCCATGCACATTTCGAAAAAGGCGCGTAGCCGGATAACGTAACAGACGACAGCCGCAAGTGCCAGCAGCCAGCCATAGTCTCCACACTGCGGCGCTGCGCAACTATGTGCGCTCTGCTGGTTGATGCTCGATCACTGTTCACCTCGTTCTCAATCACGCTGGTTTCATCATATCAAACAAGCGTGGTGATGTTGCGTGAGGAACGACCCATAACCCTATCAGCCTATGGATTCGTAACTGGAACTATCCTGCCAGTGTATCTCCGTCTCGTATAATCACGCTGATGCATTGCCTACAAGGACAGGTGTGCCAATGAAGACAACTCGTGAGCGCATCGAGGATCTGCGTCGGCGGCGTGAGCGTGCACGCACGACTGATCCGGAGGCTGCGGCGAAGCAGCACGCACGTGGCAAAATGACAGCTCGTGAACGGATCGACAAGTTGCTCGATCCGGGTTCATTCGTCGAGCTCGACGCTTTTGCCGTCCATCGCACCACCGCGTTCGGCATGGATCGCCACAAGCCGCTGGGTGATGGCGTAATTACCGGTTATGGCACGATCAATGGTCGGCACGTCTGCCTCTTTTCACAGGATTTTACTGTGTTTGGCGGATCCCTTGGCGAAGTGTTCGCTGAGAAGATCTGCAAGGTGATGGACCTCTCCCTACGTATGGGCGTGCCATGTATCGGCTTGAACGACTCCGGCGGCGCACGCATCCAGGAAGGGGTCGTCAGTCTGGGTGGCTACGCGGAGATCTTCTACCGCAATGTGATGGCATCAGGTGTGGTGCCGCAACTGTCGGTGATTGCCGGACCATGCGCGGGCGGCGCGGTTTATTCCCCGGCAATAACTGACTTCATCATCATGGTCAAGGGCAGCTCGCAAATGTTCATCACCGGTCCCGATGTCATCAAAACTGTCACCGGTGAGGATGTCGGCTTCGAGGAACTGGGCGGTGCCATGACGCACAACTCACGCAGCGGCGTGGCGCATTTCGCCGCTGATAGCGAGGAAGAAGCCTTTGATAAGGTGCGGGCGCTGCTCTCCTTCCTGCCATCGAATAACCTGGAAGATCCACCCTACGTCCCGCCCGACGATGATCCTGATCGCATGGACGAAAACCTGCAAACGATCATTCCCGACAATCCGCGCAAGCCATACGATATGCTCCAGGTGATCGAAGCGGTTGTCGATGAGGGCAGTTTTCTTGAAGTGCAACCCCTCTGGGCACGCAATATTATCATTGGTTTTGCGCGTCTTGACGGGCACGCGGTTGGCGTTGTCGCCAATCAACCCGCGCACCTGGCAGGGACGCTCGACATCGACTCATCGGTCAAGGCGGCGCGTTTTGTGCGCTTCTGCGATGCGTTCAACATTCCGCTGATCACCTTTGTCGATGTGCCCGGATTCCTGCCCGGAACACAGCAGGAGTACGGCGGCATTATCCGTCATGGCGCGAAGTTGCTGTATGCGTACTGCGAGGCGACGGTGCCGAAACTGACTGTGATCACGCGCAAGGCGTATGGCGGCGCATACGATGTGATGGCGAGCAAGCATATCCGCGCCGATTTCAACGTCGCCTGGCCCACTGCTGAGATCGCCGTAATGGGTGCCGATGCAGCCGTCAAGATCATCTTCCGTCGTGAGCTGGCGCAGGCTGCCGATCCGGCGGCGCGCCTGGCGGAACTGGTCGAGGACTATCAGAACCGCTTCGCCAACCCGTATATCGCTGCCGAGCGCGGGTACCTTGATGATGTCATCGAGCCGCGCGAGACGCGCCCGGCGCTGATCCGCGCGCTGCGCTTGGCGCGTGGCAAACGACAAACCCTGCCGCCGCGCAAACATGGGAACATTCCGCTATGAACAGGGTGGATGCTGCACGTGCGTCGTTCTGATGCCCTGGTTCTCCTCATTCCCCCCGCCCCCTTCTCCCTGTGGCGGAAGAAGGGGGCGCAAGAATCTCTCCCCCTCACTCCGCGTGATCGTTGCTTTCGCCTCCACATCGCGCCCAGCCTCTTGATCCAATCGATACAGTAACACATCGGTTATGCCAGCTCTATACTGTGAGCGACGTAGCGCGGCGTACCGGAGTTTTGCCGGACGGCGAAATGAACCATTGGAGGGATCGATGCACGACAACCTGTCATCATCGGACTGTACCGACGATGCCTTCGTCATATGGCCTATTCCGCCGGAGATCGCCAGATGGCCAGAACAGTCGCAGATCGGCAAATATCACACCGAAGGCGTCATGGGTTTGTAGCGGAAGATGATAATGCACTTGCAGATGTGATGCGGGGCAGACGCGTCGAAAGGATAGGGATCTCCAACAGTGTCGACGGACCGGATCGCATTGTCAATGGAATTGCCGTTCAAACGAAGTATTTTCAGACACCCCAGGCGACGGTCAATGCCGCATTCGATCCAGCGACCGGTCGGTACCGCTATCAGGGACAGATGCTGGAAGTTCCCGCAGACCAGTACGACACCTGTGTCAAACTGTTCCAGGAGAAAATCGCCCAGGGGAAAGTTCCCGGCGTCACCGATCCCGGCGAGGCGAAGAATATCGTCAGAAAAGGGTCGGTCACATACAAACAGGCGTGCAACATCGCGCAAGCCAGGAATATCGACTCGCTCCTGTTTGATGTCAAGACGCAATCGATCACCTCAGGCTACCTCTTCGGGATTTCGTTTGCGGTCGACTTTGCGTGGCGAACATGGGGAATGGCGATGATCCGAAGCAAGCGATCAGATGTGCGATCCGAAGTGGCATCGATGCGGGGAACCAGGCGCTGATCATTGGTGTATTGTCTGCGCAGGCGCTGCGCACTCCTGCGGCTGCGGTTGGCGTAACCGTGTTGCGCGGTAGGGTGAGAAGCATCGCCTCAACAGATCTCGGCAAGAATCTCGTTCAATACATTGCCGCAGGATCGCTTGGCAGAGCCGTCTACGGAGCGGCAGCAGTCAATCACGTTGCAAAATTGCTGCGGAGCAACGCGATTACTTCTGCAGTGAGTCTTGCGGTTGCGACAGCGCCGGATGCGTACCGTGCCGCCATTGGCGATATCTCGTGGTCTCAGGTTGCAAAAAACACGGCAATCAATGGGGCAGGCATCGCTGCTGGCGCCGGTGGATGGTTCGCCGGAACAGCAGCAGGAGCGGCGATTGGGAGCGCCATCCCGATCATTGGCACTGCCATTGGTGGAGTGATTGGAGGCATATGCGGCGGAATGATGGGCGGTGTTGTTGGCGCCAGTAGTGCCAGAATGGTGCTGGATCCGTTTATCCGGGATGACTCCGACCGAATGATCATTCTTCTCCACGACGCTATCGGAGCGCTGGCGAGCGACTATCTCTTATCGAAGCGTGAAGTTGCAGAACTGATGACAGAAGTCCGGCGCACCGTCTCCGACAGTTGGCTCAGGGATATGTACCGGGTGGGATCATCGGGTGACTCGGATATTGATCGCAGGCAGTTTGCGTATTATTACTTCGAAAGGGCATGCCAGCGGATTGTCAGGAGGCGATCAAAAGTCCGCCTTCCCGATCTCGATCAGGTATTGAGTGCCGTCAGTGACGCTCTGCCCCCAAATTCCAAATCGCGCAAGCGAAGATGATGCGTACTATGTTGATATTGAGTGCCGTCAGTGACGCTCTGCCCCCAAATTCCCTATTGCTTCCCGACAGGGAGTCGTGCTAAGATGAGAGCCGTGCCTAATGCTTTATGCACGATCTACGTTCGGCGCATGCCATGAGTAGGCGAAATGCTATGGCGGACGTGAGTCACAACGCCGGGCCAGTCGAGCGTGTCGTTGAGTTACATTTGCCCAGCCGACTTGGCTATGAAAAGGTTGCAATGGACGCAGCAGCGTCGCTTGCCCGGCGTATGGGATTCAGCGCCGATCGGGTTGATGCATTGCGTACTGCGCTGGCTGAGGCGATTACGAACGCGATTGAGCATGGGAATGCTCACGATGCGCAGATGCGCGTGCTGGTGATGCTAACGGTTCGTCCGTCTGAACTGGTTGTCAGCGTCGCCGATCAGGGGCGCAAACCGCTTATGCCAGCACACCTTTCACCGCCTCCTACGATTGAAGAATCGTTTACGCGGGGAGACAAGGGAGGTTGGGGTATCTGGCTGATCCGTGAGTTGATGGACGAGGTAGAGTTTACCACGGCTCCGTCTGGCGGCAATCAGGTACGCATGGTCATTCATCTGGAGAAACAGTCATAAGCATGTACGATCCACCTGTCTCGTCCTCGATCGACCTTTCGATACCGAGTGAACTGGGCTATGAGCGGGTTGTACGCGAAGCAGTCGCTTCATTTGCGCATCGCCTTGGTTTCGCAACCGAACGTGTTGAGGATTTGAAGACCGCAGTCAGCGAGGCATGTCTCAACGCCATTGAGCATGGCAACGCACAGACGCCAGGGCTGCGCGTCGATGTGACGTGTGTCTGGGACGGTTCCGGGTTGACGGTCTGTGTGCAGGATCAGGGGTTGAGACCGTATTCCGGTCACGTGACGCCGGGTATTGAGCAGCGGTTACGTGGTGATGCACCGCCACGCGGTCTCGGTCTGTACCTGATCACGCAATTGGTCGATGCGTGTGGCTTTAAGCTTTCCTCTAACGGCGGTAATGTGTTGTATATGTGTATGCGCCGTTGTCCAAGGGCGTGATTCATAATGCGGAATTCCCTATCCTGCTTTGATCTGGCGCAATGACCCGGCGACAGCAGGCGCAGGCGTCAGGAGTGATTCAGTATGCTGGACAATGATCTGGAAGTGCACATTCGTGAGCGTGAAGGTGTGGCGATTATCGACCTGATCGGTGATGTGACAACCTTCGCCGAGGAAAAGATCACGAACGCCTATAATGAAGTTTCACGCAAAGGTGCGCGCAATATCCTGCTGAACTTTCGCCAGAACGACTATATTAATAGCGCTGGCATTGCTATCCTGATTGGGATAGTGACTGAGGTCAACCGCAGTAATCAGCGCCTGGCAATGAGTGGTCTCTCGCAGCACTTCCAGAAGATCTTTCGTATGGTCGGTCTGGCGCAGTACGTCGATATCTATCAGGATGAAGACGAGGCGATCCGGGGCTTTACCGCCGCAATGGCGTGATGCGCCGGGTGGGTGGTGATGGGCGATTTCTTTTTATTGTTTGTTCTCTTCGCAGCTCTCCTGCTTCTCGCCGCATACCTGTTGTGGCGCTATTGGGCGACGCTCACGTCGCTTTCTCCTGATGAGGAACGTTTCGAGGAGCGTATCGCCGCGCTGAATGAACGTCAGGCGCACCGGTACAGCGATGAAGAACTGGCGATGCCGGTCACCGAAGAGGATGCCTGGCGCGTGATGGTGGAGCGCGGGCGTCGTGTGGCGCGCCGAGAACATTCTACCGGCGATCTGATGCGTCGCCGCACCCGACGCCTGACAGACGGTTCGAGCCGTCTCCTGCCCGACCGTCGTCTGCCGCGCAAACCGGATCATGAGTAACGCCTATCGCTCCGTTCCTCAGAAACCTACTCGAATCTACCAACTGCTCGATGTCTGATACCTGCTTCAAACGAGGAGCACCGCCCAAAGGCTGAAACCTCTCCTCTCCGCGGGCGTCCGCCCGAAGGCCCGTTTCCGTAGAACTTACGGTACGGTATGCCACATCTCTCAGGTTGCGTGTGGCATTCACATTACGGTCATGCTGAGCGCCGCAATCACACGTCCAACGCGGTCTGCTAACGTCAACCTGGAATTCATAGTCCCGCATAGAGAACACAGCCGCAATGGTGGGAAGAATCTCTCAGAGAACAAAAGTCCCGAACCATACCATCTCGTCTTGTATTCCGTCTGCAGCCTGAACTCGCTCATTCCAACATCTGACATCGCTTGAGTCAGATGGTGGTTGGCTAACATTCCTGACACATTCAGGTCTTCCAGGACAACGACACGCGGTCATTCGCTCTCGGGCTTGGTTTTCGCGACGATCGCGCTTGTGACCTTGTGGAGTGTATCTCGTCGAATGTTGGCTATTTGCCGATGGACGTTCGCAAGTTTCCGGCGCGTCTTCTCTCAGTTTATTGCCGCCTTTCCTTCGGCGCGATAACTCACGTTGCAGCCGCTTGAGTTTTGCTTGCACCTTCCTCAGGGGCTTGGGATTCTCAAATCGTCTCCCGTCCGAGACGACTGCCAATTCCTTAGACTTCATCAAGGTTTAATGGTATACTATTTCCATAAGAACTAAAATAGAGGGAAATGCGATGTGCAAGTATCGATCTATTATCGAAAATCCGGCGAAATGACGTTCTATGACCGGACTGACCGCCGATGAATTTCACGCGCTGGTTCCGATCTTCCACGCTGCATTTGAAGCGTATATGAAACGTCGAACCATTGATGGTCACGTCCGATAGTGCTGTCGCTCCGTCTCTTATGCAAACTCGCCGCTTCCAACAACGGGAGATACATCGCTCTTTATTTTGACCTACCTAAAACAAAATCCAACGCACGTGATGCACGGATACATCTTTCAGATGAGCCAGTCGAACGTGAGCAAATGGGTACATCTTTTGCATGGAGCGCTTAATTATGCGCTTTCACAGCAGAACCTCCTTCCTGCACGCACTGCCGACGACCTGGCTCAGCGATTGCATGAAGAACTGTCGCATGAAGAACCGTCGCATGCGACGGAAGCGCCCCCTTTTTATTCAGAACGTCCCATTTACCGTCCGAGCGACAAAGTCGACCGAGAGTTGTAGTATAGCGGCAAGAAGAAACGACATACGCTCAAGAATGTTCTTATTGTTGATGAGTTCGGCGCTATTCACTTTTTGAGCGATACGTATGAAGGAAGAGTGCATGACAAGAGTATCGCTGATGAAGCGAAGTATACCCTTCCGACAGCAAGTCTGCTCTATCAAGACGCTGGGTTCCAAAAGAAAAGGCGAATAATCGGCGTATATCATCGGTTCGCGTGCACATTAGACTTCATCAAGGTTTAGTGGTATACTATTTTCATAAGAACTAAAATGG
>JAGHYV010000002.1 GCA_017743475.1 Roseiflexus sp.
CGCATTGGCGTTCGCCCTCCTGGGAGCATAAGATGAGAACTTTGAAAAGCCCTATTAAGGTACGTGTTCACATTTCCTCTGGGAGCGAGAGCATCTTAACTGTTGCAGACGCGACGAAGGCAGGATGCCCTCGCTCTAGAGTGCGTGTGTTACCCCAGGTGTGAACAGTTACAACTTAAGAGCTCCGGAGGACGAGTTCGGAGATCAGGAGGGAACAGATCGCGCTCTATTTCCTTCCCGTTCCATGGTGGTACGACACGGGTAAAGCGTTCAACCGAATTAAGGCGACGCTGGAGCGGTTTTGGCAGGCGACGGATCCAGCTCATGCCACCGCTCTGACTGTGATGGCATTGCCGTGCCTGGATCGCCTGCTCGAAGTATGCAGCGGTATCGATTTTCGTTGTTGCTGGTGTCGCTTCGCGCGCAGCACAGACCAGATCGACATCGCCGTTTCGTCCGAAACGCCTCGGGTCTTTCCCCAGCAGGCGCATGATAAATACAATCGTCGATAAAAAGCGCGTTCCAAATGTCGAGTAGTAGAGGCGCTGCGGTTGCCACGGCGCCAGACCATCGGCAATCTGTTCGGGATAGAGGGTCGGATTGCCAGCCGCTTTGAATGCTGCTGTCGTCACGTGGTGACAGAACACGTGATCCGGGTGCCCATAGCCGCCGTAAGGTCCGAATGTGACGACGACCTGTGGGCGTATGGCGCGGATCAGGGCGACGATCTGCCCTGCAACAAGCGCTGGCGGTTGCCGGATAAGCGCGTTAGGATGCTGGTTATCCGGCGAGCCGGGCATGCCCGAGTCTCGGTGCCCCAGAAAGTGCACACCTGTCAGGCCAAGCACTTCGGCTGCCCGCATCTGCTCCACGGTTCGCAGTGCCCCGATATCAGCATACCCTGCCAGCAGTTCGGGTGAAACATCTCCCGCTTCGCCACGCGTTGCGCAGGCGTAGTGAACGGCCACGCCATCACTGCTGTAACGCAGGATCGTCCCGGCATTTCCAAAACTTTCGTCATCCGGATGAGCATAGACGAAGAGCAGACGCCGATCGGCGTCGTTACTACGCAACCAGCGCGAGTCAATACCCCAGGCAGTCAGCGCGTAAACATCCCGTACCGACATAGTCTAGTTCCCAGTTCTCACGTCCCGGTTCTCACGTCACAGTTCTCGGGTCGCAGTTCTCACGCAGCAGTCCTCACGTTGCAGTTCTCAGTTCCCGGTTCTCAGCTTTCGGTTCTTAGTTCTTGGTTCCTGGTTCTTGGTTGTCAGTTCTCAGTTCTCGGTTCTCAGTTCTCAGTTCTCAATGAACCCCTCTCACGAAGAATTAATGGCAGCATGCACTCCCATCCACTTGTCTCAGCAGGTATAATGCTCTCTGCATCTAGAGAGGCACGAGTCGCATGCATCGCTGTTTGTTCATTCTCTTTGTCCTGGCACTGGTAACGCTGTTTCCCACTCCTGTTACTGCCAGCCAGGTTGCTGATGAAATCGTTCTGCACCTTGCCGAAGGTTGGTCGCTAACCAACGTGGCGCGTGTTCACGGTCCCGATGCCGTACGTCTCGATGCGGCGCTGGCGCGGGCTGGCGCTCAGCAGGCGTATGCGCTTGGCAGCAATGCGTATCTGCTGAAACTTGTTCGCCCACTCAATCCGCACGTTTTGAGTGCACGTCTCTCCAACGTGCCCAGTGTTGTGTATGCCGAGCCAGACTACGAGCGTTGGTCGTTCCTTGTTCCCAACGATGAAGGCATCGACCGTCAGTGGTCGCTAACCGTTCTTCAGGCATTCGATGCATGGTCGATCACGACCGGCAGCGACATTGTGATTGCCATACTCGACACTGGCGTTTCTCCAACACATCCAGAACTACGCGGACGGGTGCTTCCCGGTTTTGATTTCGTGAACAACGATGACGATCCCCGCGACGATGACGGGCACGGAACATTTACTGCTGGCGTCGCTGCCGCTGAGGGCAACAATGGGATCGGTGTAGCCGGGATGTGCTGGCAGTGTCGCATTCTTCCAGTAAAAGTGCTCAACCGACGCGGTCGCGGGAATGATGCCGCGATTGCCGCTGGCATCCGCTTCGCTGTTGATCACGGTGCACGTATTATTACGATGAGTTTCGGCGGACCGGATGACTCGCGCGTTTTGCGGGAAGCAGTTACATATGCGCTGGAACGCAATGTGTTGCTCGTTGCGGCATCCGGCAATGGTCAGGCAGAGGGCAATATTCCAAACTACCCTGCTGCGTATCCTGGCGTTCTTGCCGTCTCGGCGACCGGACCGGACGATGCGATCATGGGTTTCTCAACAACTGGTGATTTTGTGGATCTTGCTGCACCAGGCGCCAGTGTCTGGAGCACATTGTGGCGACGTACAACGGGTGATACGTATGGATTCGCCGATGGAACATCGGCAGCCTGCCCGCACGTTGCTGGCGCTGCCGCACTGGTATGGACGGTGCGACCGGAGTTATCCGCCCGTCAGGTCGCAGAGGTGCTGATGCTCGGCGCCGACGATCGTGGCGTGCCGGGAAAGGACCCGGCATACGGCTACGGTCGGTTGAATCTGCTGCGCGCATTGCAGGTTGCGCTGGATCCCAATCTTCTGGCGCGTTCGCGCATCGAGGGTGTGGTGCGCAGCGTTGATCCCTCCCGGACGACGGTAGCATTGAACATTGGGCTGGAAACCCGCCCTGACGCAACCGGTTTCTTCCGCTTCGACAATCTTCCACCTGGTCAGTACACCGTCATCGTGCGTAGTCCGTCAGGTGAGTCATTGCAGCGACAGGTTTCGCTTACTGGAACAGCGCTAAGCGTGGCGCGCGTCGATTTTTATCTCGACCGTGAGGCAGCGGTTAGCACCGCGTTCGCGCCAGTTCAACCGCAGCGCGGGGTGGTCTACTTTCCCGAAACGGGGCACACCCTGCGCGGCGTGTTCCTGTCGTACTGGCGCACCCATGGCGGGTTGAAGGTGTTCGGCTACCCGATCAGCGAGGAGTTCATCGAGCGCAGCGACGATGGGCGCGAGACGCTGGTTCAGTATTTCGAGCGGCACCGCTTTGAGTTACGCCCTGAGAATCGCCCGCCTTACAATGTTCAGTTGACCCGTTTGGGCGATGTGATCCTGCGCGCGCGCGGGATCGATTGGTTCACCCTGCCAAAGGGCGCGCCACAACCCGGATGCCGCTACTTTCCCGAAACCGGTCACAGCCTGTGTGAACCGTTCTTGAGCGCCTGGCGATCCAGCGGATTAGAGTTCGACCGACGACGCGGCAAGTCAGAGGCGGAGAACCTGGCATTGTTCGGCATGCCGATTTCGGAACCGCAGGTCGAGAAACTGCCGGACGGGCGTCTGATTCTGGTGCAATGGTTCGAGCGCGCACGCTTCGAGGATCACGGACCGGATGGGGTGCTCTTCGGGTTGCTTGGCAACGAACTGGCGCGACTGAAAGGTTGGAAACCGTAGGCAATCTTCTTATTTATGGATTGCCAGGCGTCTGACAGCGTCGCTGCTCGCTTTTCCAATCTTAGATGCGGGTTCGTTCTGGCAAGCTCCTGCATTCCATCTTCCGCTGCTGGCATCAGGACACCCGGACTCCCCCTTCTCCTACAAGGCGAGAAGGGTGCGGGGGAATGAGGGAGGGGGCAAAAGCGCCTTTCCGCTGATGAACATCGGAACGAAGGCGCCCTCGAACTCCCTCTCACACCACACCATTTTCTCTGTCTCGTCCAGACGCAAGACTAACTGCACCGAGCACGGCAACCAGCGTTGTAGCAGCAAACAACACCCTATAGCCATAATCGCAGTAAATAAAGCCGCCAACGGCATTCGCGAGCGCAACAGCGACGCCGAATACTTCCACGTCAAATAGACTCGGTGCTGTCGCCTCAAATCCCAGTAGCGCCAGATGCTGCGCCTCGACCACACCAGCCGTCCAGAGTGATGCAGAGCAGAAACCGTGGAGCAACTGGATCGCCAGCTCCCATTCGGGCATCGGTGCTGCCCATTAGAGCAGCATGCGAATGGCGTAGACGAAACCTGTGGCCGTCGTTAACGAGCGTGCGCTCCAACGACGAAGCGCAAACACTGAGCACGCTATCACTGGCAGTTCGCTTATACTGGCAATGGCGTATGCCAGACTAATCTGCTCGCTGCCTGCTCCGAGATCTTCGTAGAGCGAAAAGAAGCCGTGCATCAGCGCGTAGCTGCATCCAAATCAACATTGCGCTGATCAGAAAACGCGCCCAGCGCCTATCACGCAACAATCGATGCGCTGCCTGCACAACATTGACCGTCACTAGTTCAGCGCGCGGCATCGCCAGCACTGTCAGCGCTGCAGGTGCGCTGGCGATCAGGTAGACCAAAAAATGATGCTTAGTCCCATCTGCTGTGCTATTCAGCCAAACGTGGCAGTGCTGAGACCCTAACCGACCGCTCCCAAGACTTGCTGAGATCCATAGCGTTCGCGCGCATTTCTACGCGCTGCCAGAGTTGCGCTATCTGCCAGCGGTGCCATCGGCGCCGTAAACATGCTCGTGATCACCACCAGGGCAAAGATGAACCAGAAATCGGTCACGCTGCTAAGCACAACTGCTGGCGGGGTCGCACCGACGATGACAATAGGGAGCAGCGCACGCCGTATCCGCAGAGTGTCGGCAAGCAATCCTCACAACGGGCTGGCAATCTGTACAATCCCTGCCAGCAACAGCAACACCCCAATCTGCGCCGGGTCTAGTCCGATATTCCGATAGTGCAGAGTAATGAACGGCACGGAAGAGCCAAGCGCTACAAACCAAAAGTAGAACACTTTCGGTACGATCAGGAAACGTATCGCGTATGCGCGAAGCAAAGAGCAAATGGTTATGGGGACAGTCCGATCCATCGACAGGACAATACCCGCGCATTATGGGGCACAATCCCGTGGTATCATACATAAAGAATGCGCAATCAGCGATGCGGTTGCGTTCTTCCTGATAGAAGCGTTGTTGTCGGATAACGGCGCAGAGACGAAGGCCTCCGCCACCTTCGTCGCCTGTCAGTCAACGCAGGAGTGTGGACGCTTCCCGGCAGCGTGATCACGTATCTGGATTAGGACCCGAAGGAAGGTAAGGTGTGTTCGACGGTCGGCGCTGACCGGCGTACATATGCAGGAACGTTGACTGAAATACAAGCGTATCTCTTCCAGAGATCCTTTCTGGTCGCCAGATGATCTATGAGCGAAAGAGACATCCATGCGCGAGTTGAATCTGATCGGTCGAACAATAGGACGCTTCGAAATTCTCAGCGAACTGGGACGCGGCGGCATGGCTGTGGTCTACAAAGCGCGCCAGACGTCGCCCAACCGAATCGTTGCGCTCAAGGTGCTACCGCCGGAGTTGAGTCTCGACCGCACCTATATTGCTCGTTTTCGCCAGGAAGCCGACAGTGCAGCCGCCCTCGAGCATCCCAACATCGTTCCAATCTACGTGGTGGACGAAGCTGAGGGTCTGCACTATATTGCGATGAAATTCATCGACGGGCGCACACTGAAGGAGATCATCCACGAACGCGGCTCGTTGCCTCTCGGTGAAACGATCAGGATTGTTGAACAGGTTGCCAGTGCACTCGACTATGCCCACAGCCGGGGCGTCATCCACCGCGACATCAAGCCTTCCAATATGATGCTTGATCGCAACGGCTGGGTCTACCTGACCGACTTCGGACTGGCGCGCGGCATGAGTGAAGGAGGCGGGTTGACCATCGCCGGAACAGTGATGGGGACGCCGGAGTATATGTCGCCTGAACAGGCACAGGGGTTGCCGAACATCGGACCACCAACCGACATCTACGCGCTCGGTGTGGTAGTCTACGAAATGCTCACCGGTCGTATGCCGTTCAAAGCCGATACGCCGATGGCAATGCTGGTTGCGCGTCTTCAGCAAGCGCCCATTCCACCACGCGATTTCCGCAGCGATCTGCCGCTGCTGGTCGAAGATGTTATCATGCGCGCGCTGGCACGCAAACCGGAGGCACGCTATCGGAGCGCTAGTGAGCTGGTTGCTGCGCTAAAGCAGGCTGCAGGTTTTGGCACAGGTCCCATACATAGCGCCTCGCCACTCGTTTCGCCGCCAGCCGGAACGCCGCTGCCTTACGTGCGCACCGTACCACCGTCGCCTCCTGCCGGAACGACAGTGCCCCGCCCGTCCGAATCTCCTGTTTCTCCGGTTTACGGGCTGCCGACACAACAGGCTGCACCGCCGTCCGGCGTTCCGACGATGCATGCTACGTCGCCTTCGTATGGAACTCCTGCTCAACCACCTGCCAGCGTTCCGACAATGCAGGCGATGCCTCCTGGAACCCTGCCGCCACAGCCTGCTGTGCCGTCCATGTCGCAGGCGTCAGCGAAGCCGAACAAGGGCAGCGGTGTGGGATTGATGATCGGTGGGATTGCGGCAGTCGTGCTGCTGGTGCTGGTTGCTCTGTTCGCGCTTCGTCCTGCCGACGGGCGGAGGCAGCAGATCGACTCTGCCCTCGCCCAGGCTCATCAGCTGTTCAACCAGCGCGGGAAACTGGATCAGGCTATTAGAGCCTATCAAGACGTGCTCAGGATTGATAGCGCCAACGCCGAAGCCCATACGCGCCTGGCTTTGATCTATCAGATGCGTGCGCGCTACAGTGATGCCGAAGCAGCAGCGCGCGCCGCAATCGACGCTGATAACCAGGCGGTTCTGGCGCACGCGATACTTGCCGAGGCGCTGGACAGCCAGGGCAGGTACAAAGAGGCGCTCGACGCGGCTGATCGCGCAGTTGACACTGATCCCGACCATCCGTCAGGGTATGGGTCGCGCGCTATGATCAAGGCAGCCCGCGCCCTCGATGACGCCGATGTGACTATGCTCGCCGAAGCTGTCGATGATGCCGAAATCGCGCTCGAAAAAGCTGTCGGACGGGACAATCTGCTCCAGGCGCTGGCGCACAACGCACGCGGTGTCGTCTACTGGTATCAGTATCTGTTCAATAACAATGCGGCGATGGTTGCACGCGGCGGCGATGAATTTAACCGCGCTATCGGTCTTCAGGGGCAGATTGCTGTCTTCCACTCCAACCTTGGCTACTTCTATAACGACCAGGGTGCGAGTGCGCTGCGGCGCGGCAACCGTCAGGAAGCCGTATCACTGTTCGATCTGGCACGGCAGCAATTCGAGCGTGCGCAAGATATCGATCCGGTCTACGGGCATGCGCACACTGGGCTTGGCTGGAACCTCTATTTTCTAGAGGATTATACCGGTGCTGTGGCAGAATTCAACAAAGCGATTGAGCTGAATCCGCAGGATACCGATGCGTATATCGGCAAGAGTTACGCGCTGCTGGAACGCTCGCCGCCCGACTTCGACGGCGCTATCGCCACCCTGGAGCAGGCAATCGCTGCGGCGCCGTATGTCCCTGAACTCTTCGCGCGCCTTGGATGGACGCATATGAGCAAAGCGTTCGCAGCGGAGAGCGGCAGCGCAGCGCAGATGGCGCTCTTTCAGCGTGCGGAAGATCGTTTCCACGAAGCGCTGGATCGCAATGATCGCTTCGTCAACGCGATTACCGGTCTGGGATGGGCGCAGTCGGCGTTGGGGCAGTACGATCAGGCGATCGACACGCTTCAGCGATCGCTGGCGATTAAGGAAGACCAGGGAGATGCGCATTTTGGTCTTGGCTGGACGTACTACAACATGGGGCGCTTCACCGATGCCGAGAGCAGTTTTCGTCGCGCCATTGAGATTCAGCCACTTGATGGCAGCAATTACTACTGGCTCGGATTGACGCTCGAACAGCTGGGACGTGTGGAGGAGGCGAAACAGGCATATCGCACCGCTGTCGAAAAGGGGAACCGTTTCGCTCAACAAGAACTGGATCGCCTGGGGCAGTGAACTGCACGTTTGCTGGGAATCGCTGTGCTATACGCTTCGCTGCCCGTTACTGCGATCCAAGTCCCTGTCATATCGTGTTCTTCAGCCCGGCGCCTGGCATTCCGCGTAGTTTCTCCATATCCTGCCCGATGTCGATGAGCGCCGTCCGGCACCAGCGCTCCATCTGCTCCGTGAAATGGATCAACCCTTTTGAAGATTGATCCCGCGACGGCAGGAATGTGATCGATGTCTGCGAAGATCTGCGCGGCGGGGCGCGTCGGTCCGCTGGCGCTGGTCTTTCCCGGAACCTCCAGCGATGATAACCGCATCCCTGGCATGCTGGTCAACATGTGCGCGCCGCACCTGGCGAACGGCGCGACTGGCATCGGCAGCGGGCGCTTCGCGGATTTCTTCTTTGATGATCTGATCTCGTATGTGGATCGACACTTCCCAGTCATTCCCCAAGGAAGAGCGCAAGGCATTGTCAGCTTTTCGCCCGGTGGCGCTATGGCACTGTCGGTTGCGGCGCGGCGACCCGATCTGTTTGCCTGCGCTGGCGCATATGATGGCACGTTCCTGTATGCTTGTGATCGGTGGCGGCGTATACGTTGCCATGGGTGATCGCCGATCCGAGGTTGGACACTGCCTACAGTGTGCCGCGCGATATGACATTATATCGCTCAATACAACGACGCCGATCTGATCCCGCGTGATGATGCCGTTGCCCTCGCGCACGTCGTCTTGGTGGTTGCACATAGTCTGGAGTCATAGGAGCCATAGCAGTCAGACTACTATTGCGGCGAGCATCTTCTGGCATGCCTGTGCGCAGGTGGTCTTGCCAATACGCTGGAAGATCCGATGACTCCGGACGGTGATTGTACCTGGCGAACTGCTAATCGTTGTTATTGCGCTGACCCTGTCGTTGTACGACCGTGCACTGCTCCATGAATCACCGAAGGCGTCCGACCGTGTCGAACGCCCTCGATGAGAGAAGAGAGGAGAAGGAGACAACAGAATCTTAGCACAAACTTAACATGGATTCAAGAG
Organism: Roseiflexus sp.; assembly: GCA_017743475.1. GTDB lineage: Bacteria > Chloroflexota > Chloroflexia > Chloroflexales > Roseiflexaceae > Roseiflexus. The sequence goes on from JAGHYV010000002.1 coordinate 8,935, forward strand.
CCTTTTTGACATTACATTTGACATGACCCGCAGATTATCGTACTATTATGCCTATCAATTGATAGCGTCGCGCATAGCGCTGCTAGGGGAGCCAGGAGAGCCTGGCTGAGAGTGCGGCCCGACAATGCCGCTGACCCTTTGAACCTGACCTGGGTCATACCAGCGTAGGGAATGCAACCGGCGTACTGATGAACCGCCGCTCCCTACTTCTGGGGGCGGCGGTTTTTGCATCAGGGAGCGGCGCTCTTCGCTCACAAGAGGACGAAGCTGGATTGCGCGTTCACAGGGAGACGATAATGGCAACAATAACCGTCAGTTTTGAGGTGTTGCCGGGCGGATTGGCGGATAAAGCCGCAACCTATGCGGCAGTGGACGCAGCCATCGCGGTGGTTGCCGAAAGCGGTCTGACGTACCGGGTGGGTCCGATGGAAACGACCATCGAGGGAGAGTACGACGACATTATGGCAGTGATCAAGCGCGCGCAGGAGGCGGTGCTGGCTGCTGGCGCAACCCGGGTGTTCACGCTGATCAAGGTGGATTACGACCCGCGCGGTTCGACAATCGCTGAGAAACTGGCGAAGTATGAGAAGTGAGCAGGCGCAACGGATCGCGCCGGAAACGGCGATTGGGCGGCATATCGGCGAGGTGCAGCGACGCCTGGCGCAGGCGTTCCCGCCGTTCGTGCTGCTGAGCGCGATGGTAGCGGCATGGGAACTCATCGTGTGGCAACTGGCGCTACCAGCCTGGTTGCTGCCGCCGCCATCACGCATCCTGACCACCCTACTCAGTAATCTGCCAATCCTGGGTGAGCACGTCGTGGCGACGCTTACTGTCACCATTCCCGGCTTTGGGCTGGCGCTGGTGACCGGCTTTGCGCTGGGGGTGCTAATCGATGCGTCGCCACTGCTGCGGCGCGCTGTCTATCCGCTGCTGGTCACGTCGCAGACGGTGCCAATTGTGGCGATTGCGCCGCTCCTGGTGGTGGGGTTCGGATTCGGCATGCTCCCCAAGGTGCTGGTCGTTGCGCTGGTGACCTTCTTTCCAATTGTGGTCAACACTGCCGATGGGCTTCAGGCGGCGGATCGCGATCAGCGGCGATTGCTGGAGGCGATGGGCGCGAACTACTGGCAATTGTTGCGTCTGTTGCGCCTGCCTGCCGCCCTGCCGTCGATATTCACCGGTATCAAAGTCGCTATCACCTACAGTGTTATCGGGGCGGTGCTGGCTGAATGGATTGGCGCGAGCGCTGGGCTTGGCGTCTACATTGCGCGTTCGCTGCGCGCTTTTCGCACCGATCAGGTCTTCGTCGCAGCACTCGTGACGTCGCTGCTGACGATAGTCCTGTTCGCCCTGGTGACGCTGCTGGAGCGCTGGATAGTATCGTGGAGGGACGAACCATGAAACGAACAGGGATCATGTTGCTGGCAGCGCTGGTGCTGGCAGCGTGCAGTACAGCGCCAGCGAGTCCGACGAAGGAGTTGACCCCTGTGCGCGTGGGGCTGGACTGGACACCGAATACCAACCATACCGGATTGTACGTTGCGCGCGACAAGGGGTACTACCAGGAACAGGGGCTGGATGTCGAGATCCTCGGCGCGCAGGAAGGGGGCACGGTTGAGCAACTTGTGGCGACCGGCAAACTCGACTTTGGCATTTCGTTCCAGGAAGCAGTGACCCATGCGCGCGTCGAAGGGGTGCCAGTCGTGTCGATTGCGGCGATCATTCAGCACAACACCAGCGGCTTCGCCAGTCGCGCCGACGAGGGGATCACCCGCCCGCGCGATTTCGCGGGCAAGAAATACGGCGCCTTCGGCTCTCCCATCGAGCAGGCGACGATCAAGGGGTTGATGGAGTGCGATGGCGCCGGTGATCGCTTCAACGAGGTCGAATTCGTCGACATCGGCAGTACCGATTTCTTCGTCGCCACCGAGCGCGGCGATGTCGATTTCGTCTGGATTTTCAAAGGCTGGACCGGTATCGAGGCGGAGGTGCGCGGGACGCCGCTCACGATCCTGATGATGAACGACCTCAAGTGCATCCCGGATTACTACACCCCCGTGTTGATCACCAGCGAACGCATGATTGCAGAAAAGCCAGACGTAGTGCGCCGCTTCCTGGCTGCCACTAGCGCAGGGTATCGCTTTGCCATCGAAAACCCCGACGCAGCCGCTGAAGTTCTGCTGAAGGCGGTGCCCGAACTCGACGCAACCCTGGTCAAACGCAGTCAGCAGTACCTTGCCGGGCAGTACCAGGCGGAAGCGCCGCGCTGGGGCGAGCAGAAACTCGACGTCTGGCGTGACTATGCGCAGTGGATGGCAGACCGCGGGCTGATCGCCAGGATGATCGAGCCCGAGAAAGCCTTTACGAACCAATTCCTGCCGTAGAACCCGTCCGACTGTCGGACAGTCCGGGGTAAGAGCAGGCGCCGCGCGGCAATCTCCAAGCTTATGAAGATCGGGAGTTTAATCCGATATTCGCTTTTGCCGTCGAGCTGATTGAGCATTAAATCCACTATACTGCACCAGCCGTCGGGCTAAAGCCCTTGGCTATCCAGGGCGTAGCCCGCCTGCGCAGGCTCTACCGGATTATTTATTCAAAGACCGTTCAAACAGGCGCTGAGCACAGACACATCGTCTGGGCAGAGGAAGCGTATGGCGACACTCGACGTGCGCGGAATCAGCAAGACTTTTCGCGGGACCAACGGACTGGTGACGGTGATCGAACAGTTGAGCATGCGGGCGGACGCTGGCGAATTCGTTGCGATCATCGGTCCAAGCGGCAGCGGCAAGAGCACTCTGTTCAACATCATCGCCGGGCTGGAAACGCCCGACTCAGGCGCAGTGATCATCGACGGCGCCGATGTCACCGGGCGGCGCGGGCAGGTGGCGTACATGCCGCAGCGCGACGCGCTTCTCCCATGGCGCAGCGTGATCGAGAACGCGGTGCTGGCAACGATTGTGCAGCGCGGCGATGTGACCGCCGCCACCCGCGAAGCGCGCGCGCTGCTCGACGATTTTGGACTGACGGGATGGGGCGATGCCCGCCCTGCAATGCTCTCCGGCGGCATGCGTCAACGCGCCGCCCTGCTGCGCACCGTCCTCTGGCATCGCCCGATCATGCTGCTCGACGAACCCTTTGGCGCGCTCGACGCGCTAACCCGCGCCCAACTCCAGCAGTGGCTGCTCGGATTGTGGGACCGTCTCGACCGGACGATCCTGCTAGTGACTCACGACATCGATGAAGCATTGTTGCTGGCAGACCGCGTGTACGCACTGACGCCGCGCCCGGCGCAGATTGCGCTCGAAGTGGCGGTCGATCTCCCGCGCCCCCGTTCGTATGCGGTCGTCGCCGACCCCGCCTTTGCCCGGCTCAAACTCCGCTTGCAGCAGGTGCTCAACGTCTACTGAAAGGGAACCTCACCACACTACTTAGCCGAAACGACGCTTGCGCCGAATCGACATCTCATTCACGCGCCCTGCCACCGAAGCCGGAAGTAGATAAACTGCTGCTCGGTTTGCCAGGGCGTCACGTGGGTCTCACGGCAGACCTCCTGAAGCTGGAAATCCGCCCCTAACTCGGCAAGGATGGTCTGTTCATCGTAACGCACGACATCAAGACCGCTGCACTTCAGCGGTCCATCCAGAGCAAACGTGGAAATAATCACCGTACCGCCCGGCAGCAACGTCCGGCGCAACGTCGCAACGTACCGGCGACGGTCGTCCGCCGCCGTCAGAAAATGGAACATCGCCCGGTCATGCCATACGCCGAAGCGATATGGCGGTTCAAACGCCAGCACGTTGGCATTGAACCATGCAACATCGGCGGATCGCGCGCCAAGGCGCGTGCGGCTATGCTGCAATGCTGCGTCTGACCAATCCAGCACGGCAAGGCGCGTGTACCCTTCGTTGAGCAGGAAGTCCACCAGCGTGGAAGCGCCGCCGCCAACATCGATAATGCCAGCATCTTTGCGCACCCCGGCCCTGGCAATCAGTGCCAGCGACACGCTTGGGCGACGCTGATACCAGCTGACATTATCCACGCCTCTGGTGCGGTATATCTGGTCCCAATGATGCTGCGTAGACATGCGTTCTGTCGCTGTCAATTGCCAGAGTCGGGGTCTGCGGAGCAGTTTATTTCAATTCAATCGTATCACATCTTTGCCGCTGCCGCGGGTGGCGCCTGCGTTCCAATGCACACCCATCGCACGATCCGCGCGATAGTGCGCGCATCATCAATCGCGCGATGGTGCGTCCTTTCAAACGCCATGCCCAGGGAGCACAGCGCGGCGGCAATGCCCAATGGCTTGTGCAGACCGCGAGCGCGAGCGAACGCAGCTTTGAGGTTCAGATGTTCCGCGCCGAACGGATAGGCGACCCGGTGAAACGCACAGTCCTGGACAAACTGAGCACGGTCATACTCGCCCCAGGAACAGAAAAGCGCATCGCTAGACATCTCCTTCCATGCTTTCAGCGCGTCGAGCGCCTCCGGGAAGGAAGGAGCGCTGGCAACCTGCTCTTGCGTGATCCCAGTCAGCCTGGTGCAGAATCCGGTCAACTCCGGGTGGCGCACCGGGCAAACAAACGTCTGGAATTCGGACGCAACCTCGAATGTGCAAGCATTCTGCAGAACTGCCCCGATTTCGATGATTTCCATCTCGTGGCGCGGGACAGAGCCATCATCGGAGCAGGTGGCCTCCACGTCCACGATCAGGTAGAAGGCGTTCGTGATCCGCATTTGTCTCTCGTTCCAGTAGTTGAATAATCTGCTACAGTCGCCGCGAGTGGGTGCACTGCAGAAGCATACGCTGTCACTCCAACTCGGATCGAGATGCCTGGCGATATTCATTGCGACATCACCCGCAGCGGGGACGAAGCTGAGCAGTACAAACGCTCAATGGATCCGCTTCTCGTAGCCAGCCCACTCCTTTTCGCGCAGGACGAACTTCTGGATCTTGCCGGTCGATGTTTTGGGCAGACTCTCGACAAACTCGACGAACTTCGGGCACTTGAAATGCGCTAGCCGCTCGCGGCAGAAGGCGATGATCTCGTCGGCGGTCGTCTGTGCGCCGGGTTTGAGGATGATAAATGCCTTGGGCGTTTCGCCCCATTGAACGTCGGGTACCCCGATGACGGTCGCCTCCAGCACCAGTGGATGCTGATAGAGCACACGTTCGATTTCGATGGTCGAGATATTTTCGCCGCCGCTGATAATGATGTCCTTCTTGCGGTCGCGCAGTTCGATATAACCGTCCGGGTGCATCACTGCCAGATCGCCGCTATGGAACCATCCGCCGCGAAACGCTTGCCTGGTAGCTTCCTCGTCGCGGTAGTAGCCCTTCATCACATTGTTGCCGCGCATCACCACCTCTCCCAGGGTGGCGCCGTCCGCCGGGACATCGCGCATCTCCTCGTCCACTACACGAAGTTCCGGTGCGTGCAGGTAACCGACACCCTGGCGTGCTTTGAGACGGGCACGTTCTTCAAGCGACAGCCCATCCCATTCGCGCTTCCACTCGCAGACCGTATGCGGTCCGTAGGTTTCGGTCAGCCCATACACGTGGATGATTGTCGCCCCCAGTTCTTCCATCCGCTGAATGATCGCTGGCGGCGGCGGCGCTGCTGCCGTCACGATGGTCAATTGGCGGGCAAAACGAAAGCCAGGTGGGCATTCCATCGCCAGCATAATCAGCACCGTCGGTGCGCCGCAGAAGTGGGTAACCTGTTCTGCCTCAATCAGGGATAGAACGCGGGCAGCATCCACTTTCGGCAGGCAGACGTGCGTGGCGCCGATGCCGGTCACCGCCCAGGGGAAACACCATCCATTGCAGTGGTACATCGGTAGCGTCCACAGGTAGGTGCTATCGGGGCGCAGACCAACCTCAATGATTTCTCCCAGCGCATTCAGATACGCCCCGCGATGGGTGTAGATCACACCTTTGGGGCGACCGGTTGTGCCGCTGGTGTAGTTGATGCTGATGGGATGATCCTCATCGTCTACCGGATACGCAAAGGGTTCAGGGCTGGAGTCCTTCAAGAACTCCTCGTAGTTAACGCCGTCCGGCAGTATGCCAGCATCGGTTGGGCTGCCAGCGTGCCGGCTCGACACATCCGCGACCACGATCACCTCTAGCGCGTTGAGTTGCTTCCGGATCGGGGCGATAAGCGGCGCGAGTTCGGCATCCAGAATCAGCGCTCTGGCACCGGAGTGATCCAGAATATAGCCTATCTCATCAGATGTCAGGCGAATGTTGATCGGAACGAGGATCGCGCCGATCTGCGGAACGCCGAAATGCGCCTCAAGCACTTCGGTCGCATTCCGGCACAGGATCGCAACCCGGTCGCCCGATTCGACACCCTTCCGGCGCAGTGCGTTCGCCAGCCGATAGACCCGCGCACCAAATTCGGCATACGTCAGTCGCCGATCACCATCTACAATGCCCCTCTTCTCCGGAAAGACGCGCAGAGTACGTTCCAGAAACATCAACGGCGAGAGTATCGAGCGGTGGACAGGGAGACCAGCCCACTGGTCGTTCGACCACAACAACTGGAAGCAATCATCGGCATACGGATTCATGTTCTTTTCCTCCGGGGTGTCATCTCATCAAAACCGGTTTTGCAGAAAGCTACGGTCATCTCTATTGCGATGGGAAGGATAGCTTATTACGGTACTATTCGGTGCATACACAGCTATTGTGCTTCAACGCGACATCGATACATATTGACGGAAGACCGAAAATCTGTGTTCTTCATTCTGCATTCACTTGCGAACGTATAGCAGTTCTCAGATACATTGACCCCTGTCTGGGCCTACCGTGTCATGCAAGGTACCCGCATCCGCTTCCAGCAGAACGTAGACCGAAATTATGAATTTCAAGAATTAATCTCCGTATCACATCTAGTAATACCAGGCGCTGTACACCGGTGCTCATTCACAATTTGCTCTGCTTGCTACAGATCAAAAACTGGGGTGGTCATCATGAGGGTAAATTTTTTGGAAAGCCCTTACGTCCTATCTCCTATTTCAGGCATTGGTACGCTCAAACTCCTCCTTCTCCCCCTGTGGGGACGAGAGTTGGGGAGATGGGGGTAAAGGCGGATGAGCATGCAGAAAATCTCTCATCTCTCCTAGATCTCTACTCTTGAGAGGACTGAAGAACACCTTCGATACGGCGCGAGATCTGATGCGTATGCTACAACTGCTGCCGCTGCGCCAGTGCATACGCGATGCCCTGTTGCAGACTGCGCAGCGCAATCATATCCTGCATTTCGGCGCCAATATGCACCAGCGTCTGTGCAACCTCGGCACTGATGCCGCTGAGCACAACGCGCGCGCCCAGCATCCGCGCCGCCTGTGCTGCCCGGATCAGCGCGCCAGCGACCTGTGTATCAACTACTCTGACGCCTGTAATATCCAGGATGGCAATATCAGCGCAATGGGTCGCAATGCCTTCGAGCAGTGTTTCCATAATCTGCTGCGCGCGGCGGCTATCAATCGTACCGATAATCGGCATTACCACCACCCCTTCGGCAATCGGCATCAGCGGCGTACTCAGTTCACGCAGCGCCGCCTGTTGCGCCTCGATCACTTCCTGTTGCAGCGCACGTTCACGAATGGCTTCTTCCGCGCGTCGTCGCAGCGTGATGTCGGTAAACGACACCATACCGTACACAATGCGTCCCTCTGCATCCCGAATCGGCGCGCCGTGGATCTCGATCAGTATCCGACCATCAGGGCGCTCGATCTCCATATCATCAACTGATGACGTCTCTCCACTCAATGCGCGTACCAGCGGCATACGCTCTGTAGGGTAGAGTTGATCAGTTCCGGCTACAAAAGCACGATAAACCTCGGCGAGTTGCCCGACGGTGACGTCGGACATAATACCTTTGCCAAGTATCTCAATAGCGCTGCGGTTAGCATAGAAGGGACGCCCGTCCGGTTCGACGACGAAGACTCCGACCGGTAGCGCATCGAGAAAGCGGAGCAGGCGTTGCTCACTGTCGCGCAGCGTCGCTTCGACCCTGCGACTCTCGCTCATATCGCGCATAATTGTCGAGTAGTGGGTGATTGCTCCGTCAGCATTTTTGTGCGCAATGATGACCTGTGAAACCGGAATTTCCCTCCCCTGCGGGTCGAGCACTGCCGTATTGCCGCTCAAACCCCCTCGCGTGCAGCGTGCGGCAATCCCTGGTTGAGGATCAGATCGGCTGCCCAGGCTGGATGAAACTGGGGAATGCGCGGCTCTTCCGACAGAGTATCCACCTCGCCGAGTAGACGCCGACCGGCCGGATTGATGAAGATCACCCGCCCTTTGCTGTCGGCGGTGCTGATCACGTCTGGTGTATATTCGATAATCGCCTTCAGTCGTTCAGTGACTTCATCATCCTGCTGACGCTGCGCTAGCAATGCCTCAAGTTCGGCAACGCGACGGCGCAGGCGTTCCAGTTCGTCAGCAGGATCATTCGGGGATGACATATGGGTTGCTCCTGATTGCTATCGTTGAGCCTGTTTGCTTGCTGACGCAAGTTTAAGCGATCCCGGCAAAAATGCAATGTCCTGTCTGCTACATGGGATTGGTTTAATGAAGATTTGGAGAATTATAATCCGGTATGCTGAACTGACTGTGAAGCTAAAATCCTCGGCTATCTAAGGCAAAGCCTGCCTGTGCGGGCTAGAGCGGACTGTGTATTCAAAGACTATCAGACAGTCGAGCCGAGGGGAGGACGTACTGCCAGGCCCAGGCACGCTGAGAGTTGGGGTGTTGACGCCCCAGAGAGTCAGGCAGGGAGAGCAGGGCGCTCAGAACCCGGTTCTGGGGAGAGGCGGCGACGTGTTCATTGATGGCCGGGTGGGTGAGGAAGGCTTCGACTTCGGGTGCACCCGGTTCGTTGGGATGCCGTTTGCCGTAGAAGAAGGATAGAGCGCCGAATCTAGCCCACATAAGAGTTCTCGGTGCGGATGGAGCGGAAGCAAAATCCATCACCATCTACTGGATAAGACCACACAAGGGATGAGATGGCTCGTCGTCAGATCACCGGGGACGATGTGGTCAAAGTTCTCATCGCCCCAGAGCAAACGGCAGTTATCCGCGAAGGCCGGGAGGTCTATCAATCTCGTTTTCAGGCTGGCGAACCACCCAAAACGCATCTGCTCCGCGTCTTTGTAGATATTGACCGCACTCCCCCAGAAGTGGTGACAATGTATCGAACAAGCAAGGTTGCGACGTACTGGAGGACAGAAACATGAAAGTGATTTATGACCTTGAGACCGATACGCTCACGATTATCTTTGCCGAGACTCCGGTGGCCGAAAGGAAGATAAGCCGGGGGGTGATTCTGGACTACGATGCTTCTGGTAATCTGGTCTCGCTGGAAATCCTCGACGCTTCACGTCGCGTCACTTTGCCGAGCTAGATTGAGTATCAAGTCGCCCTCGTGTCGGGGTGACATGCAAATGACGGGTGATTGATAAAAGGATAGAACACCGGGAAGCCACAAGGCAGCCTTACACCGCATCCGACTGCCCCGCGCTGTGCACTCGATTAACTGGCCAGTCCTGCTCGCAGGCGTTCGGGTTAACGTCTTTCCAGACCCACGCAGGCAGCTGACGCGCGAGCAACTTATCTTCATTTGCCACCGTTCCGCCTCGAGACCCGCGCGGGCAGCTGACGCATGTGTTAGACCCCTATGGCTACTTCGCAGACTGTGTCAGATTGAACCCTGGCTAATCCAGTGGGACTCCCGAGGCAATCCTTACTTGTGGGCGGAAATGTCCGAGGTGCCTGCTGGCGTCCCGCTGCCTCCAACAGAAGGTGAGTTGGTGCAACTTCTCGAGCATACGTTCGCCCGGCTCGTTAGAGCGCCGATAGGGTCGCCCGAATCGTCCATTTTCGTTGAGCGTTACTGTCACAGTGGCATGTCTACAGGTCTGATCAGTTTTGCCTTCTGGCAAGAAATTGGGTTGCCACTCTCGCGGGCTCGCTATCTCGGAGCCTGACAATTCGTCCGAGCCAATACTGCGCCGCAGTGTAACTCGGGCGTTAGAGCTTTTCCGAATAACCCGGTGACTTGCACGGCGATCACGCCACAAGCGACAGGGAGAAAGGCAGGATACTGGATAGGCTCTCACTGCCGTGTATCAATCCGGCTACGCATATCGAGCGCAAACAGACGCACACTGATCGGAGCGCCAGCGCGCGCGGGATCAGGGGTGGCAGGCGCCTGCAATGTCAGAACGTGCTGACCGGGAGGAAGCAGGAGGTGCAGTGTGCGCGCCGGTGCGCGTCCGGAAAGAATATCGAACGTGCCTAGAGACGCGCCATCCAGCGACCAGGTGAGTGGTCGTGGATGGGCATATGCTTCCAGCCAGCATGTGAGGCGCACAGGCGTCGGAGCAGGAGAAGGGTTGAACAGACGCACCTCAGCCCGCTCTCCCATCCAACGCCAGCGAACGTCGCTGTCAGGCTGGCGTTCAAGCGGTTGCCAACCCTCCCCCAGAAATGCAATCGGTGAAACGGGCCAGGTATCCGGCATTGCGTAGACCTCCAGCGTTTCATCAACAAAGATCGGCGGCGGTATGCCCAGATCAGCCAGCAGGGGACGCACGCGCGCAAAATACTCGTCCTTATTGCTCTCCAGGTCCATCGTGATGTAGCGGATGCGGTATGCAGCAAGCGCCCGTCGTCCGGATTCGGGCCACGTGGGTAAAACCACGTCATGTCGCTCGACTTCGCCGAACTGGATGTCGCGTATGCCCGGAGTGTACTGCGCAAATGGGTATGCTGGCGGACGAGCGACATACCCGCCGATAATTGGCCATCTGTGAACCATTTGGGGCGTCAGATTTTCGCTGCGATTGATGTTGATGTACAGCGGCAGCGGCATCAGCGCGCCATCGGGCGGCGGAAGCGTTGCGTAGAACGGGTGGATGCGGCGCTCGACGATAGGGTGAGGTCCGGCATAGCCGTCGATGCCCACAACTGCAGCAATCAACACTGCCACAGCAATCCACGCGCGTCTCCGTGAGCTACGAAACAGGCGCGTTTGCAGCCCCGCTCGCACGCCGTATGCCGCCAGTACCGCCAGACACAGGCTGACCATCACTGCCATGTGGTTGGGGCGCTGCCCGGCGCGGATGCCTGGCAAATCCTGAATCAGAGCGTACGGCAGCGGCAGACCGGTATGCCAGCCAGCGATCTTCAACTGTGGTCCCAGCGCCAGCAGCAGACACGCCAGCGCCAGCAGAACCCAGCGCCACGCATTGCGTCTGAAGGCGAGCGCGCCCACCGTTCCCAGGCTCAACGCCACCCATCCCAGCGCCACGTTCCAGATGGGCGCATCGGGATAGATCTGGTTGCGCCAGGCGCGCACTGCCGGACCCCACCACGGATTGACCGGGCTTGGCAGAAACATATCGACCAGGTCGGCGGAGCGTTCGTACTGCACCTGACGCATGTCCCACATTCCATCTTCTGCGCGCGTTGCCAGGCTGCTCAGCGCTGGCGCCAGCGCCAGCACCCAAACGATAAGCGGGGACGTCCCCCACGCAAACACCCGCGCTCCTTGCAGCACCCGCTGATTGTGCTCAGATGAACGAAAGGCCCCACACCCCCAGATGCACGCCGCGCATCCAGTATAGAGGGCGGCAAACAGTCCGTAGTACCAACTGCCCAGACTGACCCACACAAGCATTGCCCCGGCTGCCAGCGCCCAGCGCCACGATGGGCGTTCGAGGAGCAGCAGCAGGGTATAGGCGTACCACGGAAGCCAGTGGATGGCGGCGACTTCCAGATTGCCGTCGATCACTTTTTCCACGTGATAGGGCGAACAGACAAAGGTGGCGCCGGCAACCAATGCGGCTCGTTCGTCGCCGGTCATCCGCCGTGTGAATAAGAACGTTGCGTATCCGCCGATGGTGAAACTGGTGAGCACGACCCAGTTCACCGCAGCAATCGATCCGAGGGTAAGGGTCACCGGCAGTGCCAGGATGCCCTGGCTGAAGCCGATAGGCTGCCAGAAGAGATCAATGCCGTCCGGGTAGAAGAGCAACGGAGAAAAAAACGGGTTGCGCAGCGACGTGATTGCATATGCGATCCACCACAGGTTCCAGGCGTTCTGATAGGCGTCAACACCATCGACAGCGCCAATAACGCCGCGTGTCAGGTTGATCGTCAGCGGCCAGGTGAGGATCACGCCGAGGAACGAGTAGACTGCCAGGGAGATCAGGTGGAAATGTATGCCTATCATCGAAGTGCGCTGTGCATCCATAGACGTGCTGGAACGAGGCGGATTACCTGGTTGATGCCGGGGGCTACCAGAGGCATCACGGTCTGAACCAACATCACCCATCGCGGCGCTTCCGCAACGCCAGCATCACATAGAGCGGATCCGACCGGTCGAACCGTTCTTCGAGCGGATGGATCAGCCATGCCAGCAGCAGATCCTTCAATACGAAACGCCGCCAGAATCTGGTGAGACAGGTTTCGTGATACCTTCCGTTGAGGATGCTGCGCCCAAATGCGTGTCGCTCGACGATGTCGGCGTGTGCCGGTTCGATGTACGTTCGTCGAATATCGTCATCGGTGTAGAAGCGGAAGAACGACCCCGGCTTTCCCTCCTGCACGAACGCGTTCCGGGCAACCTGTCGGAACGGTCGAATGCCGGCAAAGAACGAACGCCGCTCGCTGCTGGTGAATGGCAACGTCAGCGCAACGATGCCGCCTGGAGCGAGCACGCGCCCTATCTCGCGACCGGCTGCAACGTCGTCGGGAATGTGTTCGAGCGACGAGACCGCACTGATAAATGGCGCCGATCCATCGCGGAACGGCAAGCGGGTAGCGTCTGCCACGACTGGCAGCAGGTCGCCGTCACCAGGGCGCGCCGTTGCACGTCGTTTGTCGCGCTGCCAGCGCACACGACGCGCTTCAATCTCGACGATCACGACATTCACGCCCTCTTTTGCCAGCATATGCGGGAACGATGAGGTTCCAGAGCCAATGTCAATCACCGTATCGCCACGCGTTACGCCCAGCGCCCGTGTCGCCCAGGGATACTCGATCAGGCGCCAGAGACTGAAATCATTGACCGTTTCCCACAGGATGCGCAGCCCATTCAGCGCAACCTCATACCGCAGACAACGCCACGCCGATAAACGGATCGGAGTGCGGCGCACCGGTGATTGTTCGACAGCAGACCCGGAAGTGACCATAACGCATATTCCTCTACACAGGGCGCTCCAGTATACCATACATCGCCTTGACAGCAATGCGATAGTCATGTACTATTCATAGTTGATTGAAACTATCATTATCATATCGAGGAGCACGCCGGTCATGGCAGAGAAGAAATCGAAAACCGACGTTACTGCCCGCGATAAGACGGGCCGGGTGACCAACCGGTACTGCAACCATTGCGGGCAGCGGATTATGAATGACCGTGAGATGGTTGTGATCATGGACGGTCGGCGGCGGAACAAGACGTACTACCGACGCGATTGCTTCAACCGCCTGTTGAGCGCGGATCGTGAACTGGGGCTGGATGGTTCGCAGACCTGCCCCCTGCGCTGATATGCCTGTCGAGGGGAAACCATATGGCAACGTGTGATCTTACCGGCAAGAAAGTCGCCTTCGGGCGCAACATTCGCCACAAAGCGTCCGGGGGATGGGCGCGCCGCGCTCCCAAAACCAACCGCACCTTCCGACCGAATGTTCATCGGCACACGATATACGTGCCGGAGATCGGGCGCACTATCACGCTCAATCTTTCGACGAAGGCGCTGCGGACGATCAACAAGAAAGGGTTGATCGCCGCCGTGCGTGATCAGGGGCTGTCGGTCGAAGCATTTCTCAAGGAGCACCTTCGATGACGCATCAGGACGGATCTCACCGTATGCGCGGACGTGGGAGGCGCAAAAAAGTCTGCGAATTTTCGCGTCTCGGCATCTTGCCGGACTACAAAGACCCGGAGCGGCTCAAACGTTTTCTTGGTCCGACGGGGAAAATCCTGCCGCGCCGTCGCACCGGTCTGAGCGCAAAAATGCAACGTAAATTAACCATTGCTATCAAACGAGCGCGACATATGGCGCTTTTGCCATTCGTCGAGCGCAGTATCACCGACCGGCGACGCTGAACCGCAGTTGTGGGTGCGTATCAAGAATTGAATCCTCAATCTTCATGAGCCCCACAATCAGAACGTTCGGCATACCGGATGAGTCGCCGGACTACCGCGCAAATACCGGTTTCTGCATAATGTTGGCCCCTCCGCGTCGTTGTCGCCGCGTGGGTGACAACAACAGTTGCGTATCTCCACGTTTATGCCGACAGTCAGGCGACGTTGTTTCCCCGCCCTCTGTTTCTCGACCCTGTACGCCGCTTTCCAAATCAACAGAAGTCGCCCAACCTTGATTGACACGTGCGTATCGTTCTGTATACTAGAGGTAACAGACGCAGGCGCGCCGGATGAGCCTGCCAGGTGGAAAGGAGCCAGAGTGATGTCGCATACGGTTCACGAACCGCATCCTCATGTCCACAGCGAGCATTGTGGGCACATTCGCATTCTTCACGACGGGCACGTGGATTATCTGCATGACGGACATCTGCACTACCCGCACGAGGGGCATTATGATGAGCATGTAATTGCAGTCAGCGCCGATAACCCCGATATCTGCGCTCCCATTGCATGCCAGTGCGGACATGATGGATGCGGACATCCACTTGTTCCACATGGTGACCACTACGACTATCTGGTAGATGGACGTTTGCATCACTCCCACGGTGATCACTGCGATGACCATGGTCCGGTGACTGTGGTGTAGGTGAATGTCAGCAGCGAAGGAGTAAGAGCCAGACCTGAGGGTGTGGAAGCCCTGATGCTGCGCATTCAGGTGTGGGTAAGAGCACGCCCCGTTTCCCCCTTCCTTACACAAGCAAGTTCTCTGACAAGCCTCTGCGCGCTATCTCCCGGTTCAGGAATCAGGACGCCCAGGGTCCCCCTTCTCCCACAATGGGAGAAGGGGGCAGAGGGGGATGAGGGGCAAAAGCGTACCGGAATGCAGAACATCACTCAACAACACACGTCTCGCCGCAATCATCGCAGATCGAACGTTCGCGCGCGAGGACCGCGATCACTCGCCTCGACAGTGACCGAGATCTGATCACCCTCCTGGAGTGACCGCCGAACCTGGCTGAAGAGCGATCCGTGGACATACACATCGAACTGCGGATGATCGACGCGCGCAAAGAGGAACCGCCCTGCCGGGTCGATACGCACAATCGTGGCATTGACCGGACCGGATGGGAGTGGACCGGTATACGGCTCCCGGTCACGCCGGGAACGTTCGCCCGACCATCCACGCGACTCTCCGCGTGGTCGATCATGCGAGCGTGACCAGTCTTCGGAACGACGTGAACGGGATGCGCTGCTTGCCTCAATGGCTTCGTCGGTGATCCTGCCATTCCCCGACACATCGTGGGGGCAGACGCGCCCACCAGTAATATCGGTCAGACTTCGTCCCTCCTTCCGTGCCCGACGCCCGGCAGGGCAACGGGTCGGTTCGTTCGTAAAGCCTTTCTGCGCATAAAACTCCTGCTCGCCCGCCGTGAACACGAACTCGCCGCCGCAATCCTTACAGGGAATGTGCTTGTCCTTGAAACTCATAGATGGGTGTCCTTACTGTCTCCTTGTCATCCTGATAGTCCCGGATGCGGTCGCCCTCCCGGAAGACGAGCGAGGTGAGGTTTGGTACGCCTGCCATCAACCTGTCCACGATGAGTGGATAACCGATGCCGGGGTGCAAATGATCTTGTCTATCAGTTGCAATTTCTACTATACCCGATTGAGGAAACACATGTCAAGGAAATGAACCAGAAAAACGATACGGTCTATCGATGCAGCGTACCGATCACCAGCACGCTGCATCGATGCATCGGAACTGCAGCTACTTGAGGAAGAAGGTGGTATACAGCCCAACCAGGATGAAGAAGGCGAACCACGCGCCCAGCATACCGGTGGCAATCGACCCAAATTGTTCTACGCGCGGCGACACGCTGCCATCGCGCTTCGTCCCGCCTGATTGATACAACACCAGCGCCAGGTACGTGACGACGGCAACGCCGACGATGGTGGTTACGCCAAAAATCAGGATCGACCCCCAATCTATGATGTAGGGGTACTCAGATACGCGATACCCAAACCGTTCCAGAGAGACTGCACGGATGACTTCCCGCACAACGCCGACCGTCATCAGCGATGCAAACCAGACCAGCAAGGTACGCGGTGCGTGCTGCATCGGTTGCTTCAAGAAGAAGAAATAGCTGGTCAGCGCCAGTCCAAGACTCGTCAGCGCAACCCCAAGTGGTATGCCGATGCCGAACTCGACGCCTTCCGTCGCTGCCCATAGCAGGCCGGCCAGTGTATACAGCGGACTGACGACCAGACCGATCAATCGTCCTTGCCTGGCGACCCACTGCATAAAGGGCGCATCCTCTTCAATACGCCGGAAATACCATGCGAACAGGGTGAGCACCACTGCCAGGCTCAAGCCCGCCTGCAATGGTAGAAGAAACGTCAGGCGCGGGATATTCCATGAATGGAAAACAACACCGCGCGTGTCGATAACACCGTTCGGCGCGTACCATTCCATCCAACGCTCAGGACGGATCGACACCGATGCCAAGACGTGCATCACCCATCCGGCGAAAAAGAGCAACACGAACGACGCCACTGCCGACCAGAGCAGTTTTCCGTCGGCGCTCCCTTTGAGATAAAACAGATACGCCAGACCGTAGCCACCCATCATCACAAAGATGAAACTCACCGACCAGAAACCGGTCAAGGCATTGCTTGCGTACCAGAGAGGGTCATGGATCGTCTGCACGAAGAGCAGCGGCGCAATTCCCGTCACAATGCCGAGTCCAACCGCGTTGGGCGTCAGCCGTGCTGCGACGCGCCCCAACCGCAGGCGATAGTCAGTCGGGCGCAGGAAACAGGCAATCGAGCACGCGCTCGACCCAAGCGCCAGGGTTACAAAGAAGATGTGCAAGACCCATGTCACCACCAGCAATACCTGTAATGCAGGCGGATAGAACGGTGCACCCAGCGGGTCGCGCATCCGTTCGAGCATATCGCCAATGTCCATGTCTTACCTCCTGACTTGCGCCTGGGGTTGTGGCGCATACTGCTGTTGAACGAAGTATTCCAAATACAGCGCCATTGCCGCCCGTTCTTCGGGTGTGCCGACAAACGGGTGCATGTAAGGGAAGGCGCCAATGCGCTGCAGGTACGCTTCAATCTTCGGTGCAGTCGTCATCTTGCGTCGCTCCAGCAACTGCGCCAGCGAACGCAGTGCCAGGCGCTGATCAAAAATAGTGATCGCCGTCTGATTGCTGACACTGTGGCATGCCGCGCACTGCTGAATGACCAGCACACGCCCCATCATAACCTGATGATCGGGCAGTCCGGCTGTCGCTCCAACCGAAATCGTCTCTGGACGTGGCAGAAACGGCAGTGAACCGAGCATACCAGTCTCGTTCAACGGCTCCTCTTCGCTTTGAATTCCACGCGCAGGGATATCGTTGAAGACCAGTTGATTCGAGGACATATAGCCAGCAATAATGTCTGGCTTACGAATGACTTCACGGGTGCGCTCCGCGCCAAAAATGGCAGCAAACAGCACTAGCATCGCCCCAAGTGCAATGATCGGATGCTGACGACGCGGCATTGCCAGCGCAAACAGCAACCCCAGGAAGGTCGCAATCAGCCCACCGACAATGACCGTAAATGTAATAGGTGGAATGGCTGGAGAGCGCAGAATAGTTTTTGCATGATCCGGAAGCACAGGGTAGAACCAGAGGAACCAAATGCCAAGTGCGATGATCAGCCCGCCGAGCCCTATTGCTGCCGCTGTACGGATGATCTGCTCACGCGCGAAATATCCTTTTGGCAAGCTGGTAGCGATTAGCATTACCCAGGCTGCAGTGATGGTGAACATCAGGAAAAACCGCGTGAGCAGCTGCGGCCAGAAGGTGGGGTTGAAGAAACCGTTCAGGCTCTCACCAGTCGTAAACCAGAGTCCCGGTGTCAACTTGAACGACAGAATGCCGACAATGAGCGTCAAGGTACCGGTGCCTCCCAACGCCAGAATCCACGCCAGCCGCAGGTGCGTTCGCGGACTGACCCGCCCGAAGGTGTAATAGTAGGCGATAATCCCCACGACATCGATCAGGAACATGTACCATTCTGAACCCCAGTAGAGCACAAAATTGTGGATGAGAGTGGAAATACCACGTGGGTTGGCAACAGTCGTAGTTTGCCAGATTCCCACGCCTGCCAAAGCGCCAAAGACGTATGCGAACACCAATAGCCCCAGTGCACTCCGTTTGAGATAGACGTACAGTTCCGGGCGATTTTCGTACACTGCGCGCCGTTCCAGGTACAGGTTGAACCACGCTGCCGCAACCGTCAGGTGCGAAACAAGGACATGGAAGGCGGACACAATAGCGACGAACATCGCCGAGTGAATGAAGATACCTTCCCATACCGGATACATAGGTGCTCCTCGTGATTGCTCAGCGGCGACATATCGTGATATACTTCACGATTATTTGCAATAATAATCACAAAGTATCCGGCTGTCGTTGCGCTGGCGCAAGTTTGCGAGGGCATCGGGAGAGATTATTGAACAGTTGCAACGGTGCGATATTACGACTCGAATGACGTCTCCGCCCGCGTGAGCAATTGCTGGCGATCAGTCACAACCACGCACCCGCGTCGACTCTGCACCAGACCCTGCTGTTGCCAGAGATGGAGCAGGCGATTGACAGTGTAGTGACTCACGCCGATAAGATCGGCAAGATCGCGCTGCATAATCGGTATCTTCACCTGTCCTGGTGCGCTGATCGGCGCGCCATACTGGTCAGCGAGGCGGATGAGCGCATGCGCCAGGCGTTGCTCCACATGCTCAGTTGCCAGTTCAAGAAATTGCTGTTGAAGATGATCACGATACTCAGATAGCAGTCGCAAACTGCTACGCTGGAGCACCGGGTAGCGGTCGATCAAACGGTGCAGGTCGCATGCGCGCCAGGTGAGCAACCGGCAGGGCGAAATCGCCTGTGCTGCGAGGGTGTACATCCCTTCCGGCAGAACTGCGCTGATCCCGACTATATCCGACGGACCGGACAGGCGAATGACGCTCTGTCGTCCATCAGCAGCGAGTTTGTAGAGACGTACCCATCCATTCTGCACTGCATATAGCGCTTCCGCCGGAGTATGTTCCTCAAACAAGATTGCACCGCGTCGTGCCTGAGATACACGCGCATAAGCGGCAATATCGTCGAGCGCCTGGGGATCGAGACCTTCGAAGAGTCGGTAGCGTTCAAGCACGTGCATAGTGTAATCCTTTTGGGGGCGACCGCGAGATACGCCTGATCCTCCACAACAGGCGCGTCTCGCGTCTCCCGTCAGTTACAATGAAGTAACGGAGAAGATATGCAGGAATGCCGCGTTATGATAATGCTGACAGATGCAAGCGGGCAGGGCGGACGCTACGCGGCGGAGGGGTCAAGGGCGGCAGAGGTTGATGACGGGGGCTATCTTGAACAGTCGGAGTTGCGCCGACAGGATGCAGCGCGTGTCCGATCATCAGCAATGTCGTCAGCACGATTGGGTGCACAATCTCCGGCAGATGGTGGCTCAATGGTGTCTGGTCGTCAGAATTCAATGTCCGTTCGCCAAAATTGCAGACGAACAGCGGCAATGGCTGTGTCATAAGTCGCTGTACCCACGGCATCACCTGGCAGTGAATGATACACATCACTGGGGCATGCAATGCGACACACCAGAAAAGGAACAGAACCAGAGCGCATTGAACCGCGCGCCGTACTGCGCGCATCGGTGGATGAAGGAGAATAACCAGATTTGGTGTTGCCGACGAGCCCTCAGGCATCACGATCAATGCGCTGTCATTTCAGATAAATGTCGAAAGGCACGATGAATTTTCAGAATTAAGTCCAGGTTCTTCATCAGTCTCGCAGCCGGAGCGTTCGGCATGCTGGGAAATGAGCTGCCAGACTACAGGGCGAATTCCAGTTTATATTGTCAATCTTCATATGCGTTGACCTGGGTGGATCGGCGCATCTCGATAAAGGTGACGATCGGACGCACCGTCATGATAGTAGACTGTGAAAGAAAGCGCAAATCAATCGCCGCTCGTTTTGCGAGACGCTATCAGTCAATCCCCGGCATATGGTACAATGGGAGAGAAAACGCTGCTCTGGAGTAAGAAGGGCAATGCAATGAGTCGTTTTCTTGACGAACGCAGACACACGCTGCCGCCCGCAGTAACGACCCTCGCTGAACAACTTGCTGCTGCCGGGTACAAAGTCACCCAACCGCGCCTCGCAGTGCTTAAAGCGATCACGTCGCTGCCCGGTGCATTCAGCGTTCAGGAAGTCGAGCAGTGGCTGATCGAACGTCATGAGTCGCCGGGAATCGCCAGTATCTTTCGCACTATTCGGCTCCTCTGCGACCTTGGCATGCTCCAGCGCATCCACGGTCTGGACGAGTGCCATCGGTACTGTCTGGGCGGCGGGCACAGTCACCATCTGGTATGCACGCAGTGCGGCGTTATCGAGCGCTTCGACAACTGTGGCTTGCAGGGAGTTATTTCCGGGCTTGAACAGTCCACCGGCTATCGCATCACCAGCCACGTGGTCGAACTGTTTGGTCTATGCCCGCAGTGTCAGTCGATCACAGCCTGAACCGGCGGCGATGTCCCACTCCCGTTCCCGGAAACCGCCTGCGGTGCGGTCTGATGTGGCGCACCCACGGGCGCCGCTGATACAGCGAAGCGTTTTCAGGCATCAGGACGCCCAAACTCCCCCTTCTCCACTTGTGGGAGAGGGGAATGAGGAGCAAAAGCGCACGGGAATGCAGCAACCGGGTTATGATCCGAATATCCGGTTGAGCAACAGTCCTAGCAGCATCACATACGCCGCATACCAGAGCACAACCTTGATGGCGTTGATGCGCCCGATCAACCGGTCGAGCATCGCCCATTCCGGGATCGATGAGACTGTAGTTGCCATCATCGCCGCTATCAATGTTCCAATCGGCACGATCTGGTGGAGGGCCACCAGGATCGGCCCCGTTGATGCAGCATTGATGTCGAGCGGCAACCCCAGCAGCGTGGCCGCGATCGGACCCCACCATGCAGTACCAGCCTGCTTCAGGTACTGGACCAGCGTGAGATTGAAATTGACCAGGATGCCCGCTAGCAATCCGCTGAACAGCACGACGCCGAATAACCGTTTGAACAGGGTCCACGCCTCACGGTGCGCGCGGGTCAGGATGCTTTCTTTGACACACCCGCAACCGGGATGGTCGGGCAGGTGGCGTTGCACAAACCGCGATGGATCGAGTCCCAGCAACGGTGCAAGGTACGCCGTGGCCAGCGCCGCAGCAATCCCTGCCAGAACGTAGATGAGTGCGCCGGTCGGACCGACGATCACGAACATGAATATGATCGCGAACTCATTCAATGCCGGGCTGGCAAACAGAAAGGCGGACGAAGCGCGCTGGCTGGCACCGCCAGCAACAAGCCCGACATACAGGTTCGTCACTGTGCACGAGCAGACCGGGGTCACCATCCCCATCAGCGTCCCGCCAACGGCGCCGATCAGGTCGTTGCGTCCGATAGTGCGTTCGATCCACGTTGTGCTGATGCGCAGGCGGATCAGCGCCATGCCATACGTGGTCAAAAACAGGATGATCGGCAGTTTGAACCACTCATATATCGTGTACGATGCGGTATATTTCACGTCGAGCGGTCCGAACGGAGTAGGCACAATCCATGCTGGCATCCAGTCGGTCAGCGCCTTCCCCAATGCTTTCCCGGTCTGCGCAATCGGCGCTTCAAAGACCGGCACGATGCTTCTGGCTTCGGCGCCTGCCAGCCACGCACTCATACTCTGGAACAACGCCATCCCGACAATCAGCGTCAGCACTGCGAGCGAAATGATCGGCATCACGCGCTCGAACGATCCACGTGCAGCGGTCAAAGTTGGACGGTTGAGCATATCCTCTCCGTAAATGATAGTAAATATCATATACCAAGGAGACTATACCACTGTACCTGCATTTGTCAAGATGGTGTGTTTTCAAGATAACGCGCTATCGATGTGAGCGCGATCGCAGCGTTGCTGCCCCTGGTGCACCGATGGCGCGGCTGGCATCTCGCAATGGTTCGTCTCTTGCCTTCAGAATAGACCAGCGCACTGGTGTGCCAGGTGCTGCCACTCCTCGACCAACCGCTCGATGGCGATGTGAAAGGTGTGCTTCGTCGACTCGTCGGCGCAGCGATGCCGATATGCGAGACCATACGTGTTGCGCACCCACATTTCGTACTGCACGATCCATTCAAGCAGCGCAACAAACTGCCGATGCATCCGCTGCCGCGCGTCGGGTTCAGGTGGGATAGCCGCAGGGCGTATCTGGTCGGGCAACCAGGGCAGACGTTGAGCGTTAAGCGGCGCGGTCCACATGGGGGTAAACTCGTACCGTTTGAGATAGATTCCGCCTTCTGTCGGGTTGCCGTAGAATGCGCCGAATCCCCACAACACGACGCACGCCTCCGACTCAAGCGCCATCAGATAGGCGCTGCTCCCAACTGCGCCGGATGGCGGTCGCTGACGAGAGAACCCATACTCCAGCAGGAGATTCCCTTCAGCGCGACGAATATCGCAGCCCCACAGCCAGCATTGCAGATGAAGCAGTTCCGCGCCACGCCTTCGGACCGGTTCAGGCAGGACGATACAGGCGTCGGGTGTCATCGCTTGATCCTGATCGTTCGCAGTGGTTTCCTTGCCCGTCAATGATAGCAACTACCATTTTTGGATGACGTAATAATAGTGACACTCAATGGTTTCGTCAACCAAATGGTCTTTGCCTGAATGTATGCGGAGCAGAGGACATATCCTGTATTACTACCTGTGCGCCGTCTGTTGTGAGCGGAATGACAGCATCGAACGTCGAGCAGGGAGGAAATAGATGGAGCATGGTGCGCTGGTTTCCGCAATCAGATGTATCGAGATTTCGAGCAGGGATCCTGGCGGCTCTGGTCGTCTTTGGGTATCCGGTCGAGCCATGGCCACTCATATGGCTACGTTCCACATTTGAAAGCCTGCTGCTTACTGCTGATCCCCTTCCAGCCGCAGTACTGGAGCTACAGCCACGACTCGATCAGAGTGAGGGATTGTTCAATCAGATCTGTCATGGGAGACCACTTATGGGCGGTTATCTGGCTCGCACACCATTTTACCCTGTCGTGGATAGTGCTGCTAACATGTGAGCAAGTGATCGTTGCCTTGAGCTGGTGCGCTACTGCCTATGGTATCGTCGCGAACATTGCACATGCGTTAGGGGGATCGTCCTCTGGGCGCGCTGGACGTGCTGGCTGCACCCTATAGCCGAATGATCACCCTCCGCATATCCCCCCGGTCGGACTATCCTGCGATCGGAGAGTACGGCAGAGTGTGTATCCGATGGTCGCTGTCTGAGTCTCTCTATCAGTGATCTGCGCATCACTGCGCTCCCTGTCACTAACGCCTAGTGCACCAAGGTTCAATATCTGGACATTCCGCCGACACGCCCAGCAATTGCTGCGCCGCCGTGCCGTTGAGAGTGATAGTCCATACTGGTCAGGCGCTATCGATTTCCTTACTTTGCTGGTTCTGTCTGCTAAGATGCTTGCTCTGCGATCAACTGGTTATAGAGCGCTTCGAGATGAACGGTCAGCGTTTCAGCCCGATACCGATCAAAGACTTCGGCGCGTCCGGCAGCAGCAAGTCGCGTTCCCAGGGCGCGGTCATTCAGCAGACGTATAAGCGCCTCTGCCAGTGCTTCGACATGACCGTAGGGAACCAGTAAACCAGTTCGTTCGTGGCTGATAACTTCGTTACCTGCCATCACGTCGGTGGTCACTACCGGCGCTCCGGCAGCCATAGCCTCAATCAGCGGTATGCCAAAGCCTTCATATCGGCTTGGCGCCGCTACGACGGCTGCATTGTGCAGCAGGCGAATCTTTTCATGCTCGCTTACCGGTCCGACGATATCCAGATGATTGGTTACGCCGCCGACTGCTGCAATGTGCCGCAGGTCGGCTTCACCGTTACGGTTGTGACTCACGAACATAAAACGGGCTGTCGGCGCTTCACGCAACACGAGCGGCATTGCACGCGCCAGCAAGTCGTATCCCTTGCGTGGCACTAGCTGCCCAATAAAAAGCACTAGAGGAGGTCGAGAAGCGACAGGAGGCGGAGTATGACTGTAGGCGTCCAGATCCACTGCATTTGGCAGCACGCTTATTCGCTTCGGATTGACTCCCAAACGGATAAGAAGGTCGCGCTCGGCATGCGATAGCGCTATCACACGATCTACACGAAGCAGGGGAGCGTGAATGAGATAGTTGCGCACTGTGCGGTGTGGATGAGCGCCGCGCGCTATCCGAAGCGCCAGCTGGCGTAGTGTCGTCACTATATTATCGTAGCGAAGCGGCGCTTCCAGAGGACGTTCCCGATCTGATACGAGGTCGCCGTCGTGCAGGAGTCCATGGATGGTAAGGACAGTGGGAATACGCAGTTGCGATGCAGCCAGCACCGTTTGAAAGCCAAGGAGATTGCGCAGGTGATGCAGGTGAATAATGTCGGGCCGATCTGTTCCAACCAAGCGTAGCAGCGACTCAGGACCGAAGAAACCCAGGGTTTTCACTCGATGCACGGGTACCGGACCGGGTAACCACTCATGACGGCGTGACTGTCCAGGATAGCGTCGGTCGAGGTACTCGTGGGCGACGACAGCATGCCCGCGTGCCGCCAGTGTTCGCGCCTGAAGTTGTTCGGGGCGGCCGGGAAACGCAGGATCAAAACCATAGGTAGTGACGATCAAAATTCGCATACGGGTTTGTGGTGCAGTGACTGTTCGTTCCAGTTTGATCGGGATAAAGTATGGCGTCCCAGTCTGCACACCCTGTCAGCTTTGTATTGTTGATGCACGATTGACATGTGTTCCGCGTACTGCCGCGTGATACGCCGCTTCTACCCGATCCGCCACAGCAGACCACGCGAATTGTGCCGCCCAACCGGGTGCAGCGTCAGCCATAGCTCGTCGGCGCTCCGGGTCGTCGATCAGGGAACGCACGGCTGCTGCCAGTGCAGCCGGATCGCGTGGCGGCACAAGAAGTCCAGTGCGCCCTTCGTCGATCACTTCGGGGAAACCGCCAAAGCGTGATGCGACGACCGGCAGCCCGCACGCCTGCGCTTCAATCAGCCCAATGCCGAACGTCTCGCTAGCAAAGCTGGTGGCGAGCAGGAGATCGGCTGCGGCGTAGATTGACGGGAGACGTTCACGTGGCAATGCTCCCAGGAAGCGTACCCGCTTTGCCAGTCCCAATTCCTGCGCCAGTCGCTCCAGGTCGGCGCGGGTTTCGCCATCACCAACGATCATCAGATGCGCCCGCGGAATCTCCCGTAAGGCGTGGAGAGCAACATCTACCCCCTTCCAGGGTTGCAGCCGACCGACCCACAGAAGGAGCGGCGTTCCGTCGGTGCGAACGATGTCTGGATCAGGCGCTGTTGGGCGAAACAGGCTTGTGTCGATTCCGTTGAAGACGACGGTCGGCTCAAACCCGTAGCGTGCTGCTACGGTACGGGCATTGAAACGACTGCACGATACTGCGGCATCGACACGTGGTGCGAGCAGTGTATCGCCCGGATAGAAATCCTCGCCGTGGCATCCCAGCACCACCCGCGCTCCGCCGAAGCGTCGCGCCAGGAGCGCCGGACCCAGGTCATACGGTTTTTGAATGTGGATGATGTCATATCCGCCAGCGATCAGTTCCGGCAGGGCGGCGATCGCAAGAGACAGACGTTCGAGCAGTTTAGCTTCGGCATATGCGCGGTGGAGCAACGGGAGCGCCTGAAACCGGTAGCGATTAATAAACGGGAACATCAGCACCCGAACCCCCGGCGCCAGCTCACGACGTTTCCCCACTCCGCCGATGATCGTCACTGCGTGCCCGCGACGCGCCAGTTCGCGCCCCAGGTCCCATACAAAACTTTCCACACCGCCGAACCTGGTCGTCGTTGTCAAATTGTAGAGTGCAATGCGCATAGCTCGACCACCAGCGCCATCAGCCATTACAAGACACGCAGCAACCAGCGCTGCCCCGGCAGACGCATCTTTGCCAGTTGTTCGCGATCCTGCGGTTCCAGGCCGCCGGTTGCGCGCAGTGCTGCAATGAATGCGCCTGCGCCCAGCAACGCCACACATACCAGTAACCCCGCTTCACGCAACCGCAGAAGAATGCTGGCACGTGGCGGAAGTTCCGGCAACAGTGCCGCCATACCTGCCACCAGGAGCGCCATCACGCCGCTCGCTAACAAGACGCGTAACGTAAACCACCAGGGCCAGCGTAATCCCAGCAACCGATATCCGCTTGCCGTTGTCCACAACCCTGCCAGGACGCGCGCCAGCCCAAACGCCAGTGCCACGCCAACAATGCCCAGTAGCGGCGACAGCAGGACCAGCAGCGGAACGACTGAGAGTGTCAGCAGGCGCGAAATCACAATGACGCGCAACTTTTCGTACACGATCAGCGCGTTGTGCGCCGTAGTCAACATACTTTCCAGAAAGAGACAGGGCACGAGCACCCATACCAACGACGCTGCATCGACATACTGCGGCGTCAGCACTGTCAGCACAGGGCGCGCCAGCAGGATCAATCCCACGGCACCGGGGATGAGCAGCAGCACCTGGAGCCGCGCCAGCGATTGATATGCCCCCAGAAGCGTCCCGCCCTCACCTGCGCGCACCCTGGTGAACAGTGGCACCTGCACCCCGACCATCGGCGTATACAGGTAGCCGAGCACCATCCCAACCACCGACGCGCCAGCCCAGAGCAGGGCGACATCGCTGATGTCATTCGCCAGAAACACTGCAAACGACTTACTTGCCAGAAAGTCGGTCACCGTCATGAGGAATGAAACTGCGCAGTAGCGCACGAATCCGGACGGCAGGGCATTGGCAAGCGGCAGGTCAAGCGCTTCCCGTCCGTCATCCGACCAGGAGCGGATATCGGATTTCCACAAACGGTACACGTTCCATCCGGCCAGCGCAACGGCGATCGCGGGGGCAACGAACATGGCGATCAGCACGCCGATGATTGCGCTACGGTCAGGATCGGGAGTCATCCGGCTGATGAGAATGGCCGCTGCACTCAATAACGGCGGCAACAAACCCGCTGCCAGCGCCACACTGTTCCAGGCGCGCTGCTCGAAAAAACTGTTCAGGTACGCCATCAGCATGTCGTAGCAGATGCCTAGGAAGAGCATGATCAGGATGGTGAGCATGATGAGCCAGCCAGACTCATCGATGAACCGTACAAGAGTCATCTGCTCGACAGGTGGAATGCGCTTATCGGCGAGCACCTTGCCCTGCAACTCGTTAATGTAGCGGTCGTACCCTGCGATCAATCCGGCGAACACGATCATCAGGACGACAACCTGTGCTGCAAGTACAGCAGAGATCAACCGCAACACCGCGCGCGGTCCGCCGGTGCGGTTGGTCTCTGGGATGTACTTCGGCAGTGCACGAGTTGTTCCCAGGTCGATCCAGGTGCCCAGTCCATTACTGGCGCCGCTCACCAGCGCCAGCAAGCCGTAACTGGTCAACGGCAGCACCGTTAGTTTGAGCAGCGTTGCGACAATTTCGGCGATCATGCGCAGCGGCACAAACACCGCGTTCCATACAACGGCGCGCGATACCTGGCTGGCGAGTGAAGGAGCGCGACTGGTTGTCGGTTCGGTTGCCATTACTGCTGTTTGACCAGTCCCAGTTCAAACATGCCGGTGTACCAGTCGCGTTGCAGGCGATACGCAGCACGCTCCAACCCCAGGCGACGCAGTACGGCTCGCGCGATGCGGTGCGTCGGTTTCGGGCTGTAGAGCGTTCCTTGTAGCAGTTCTTCTTCGCGGAGATCGCGCACGCTGAATCCGCAGCGCAATGCAAGCGTAGCGAATGTCTGGTACTCGAAATAGTGCATGTCACTCAACCGCTGCATATCACGAAACGCAGCGCCCTGCTTGCTGCGCCCGCAGCGTGCGATCAACCATTCGGCAAGCGGACGCGGCATCCAGTTGATCCCCGGCATATGGTAGTGCGGATCGATCCAGGCTCGTCGGTTGATCACCGTTATCAGCGCCACTCCGCCAGGACGCAACACCCGCGCAATCTCGCGCAATACCTGTTCCGGCGACTGGACATGCTCAATGACATCCCAGCATACCACGGCATCGAATGCTGCATCAGGCAATGGCAACGACTCACCCGCGGCGTTGATAACCGGCAGGTGCAGATGGTAACGCGCCGCGCGCAGCATCATGATCCGACAGTAGGCTGGATGATATTCGCTGGCGATGACCTTTGCGCCACGCAGGGCTGCTGCAACCGCAAAGCCGCCCATGCCCGCACCGAGATCGAGCAATCGTACTCCATCGACCCGTCCGGCAATCTGTTCCAGTCGCGCAAGTCGTTCGCTCTGATACGCTTCCTGATTGATGCGCCGCTCGCGCCAGCGCGCAAAGTCGCGCCGCCAGCGCATATGTTGCAGCCAGGGATCAATCGCCTGCTCGAGTTCAGTTGGTGCAGCAGGTGGTTGGGTCATTATCGTTTGGATTCCAACACATAGTCGGCAATGCGGACCTTCAACGCTGCAATGCTCAACTCACGCCGGGATTGCGGGTCAAACGTCGTCGGCGCGTGCAGGCGCAATTGGGTCTGTCCCGGCGGCACGGTCAATCCTGTGCGATAGGTGCGCACCGGGCGCTGCACGTCCCAGTGCGCGATCAGGCGCTGATCATGCCACAGTTCTACCGGGCGCGGCGTCTCGTAAGACGCCAGGGTCAACGCCAATGTCATATGGATTGGCGTATCATACGGGTTGACCAGCCAGAGCGTGTTGTCGGCGCTGCCCCAGCGGTGCAGACCGTTATCGTTGCGCTCTACGCTGTCCCATCCTTTGCCTGCATAAACGAAGGGACGGCAGGCGTTGGCGAACAGGGGCAGTTCGTACCAGCGATACTGCGCATCCTCATACTCTGGTGTCGGCACGTGCCCGATCAACATCCTGAGCGTCTCCGCGACCTGTTCCTGCTCACGCGCCGTTGTCAGGTCGGTGCGCACTACCACGTGGCGCACCGGCGCGAAACACTGCATCGCTCTGAGCGTGGACGGATCGAGCGGTACAACATCTTGCTGCAATGCTCGCATCGTCCCGATAGTGTACAACAGCGGCATGTTAAAGCTGTCGTATGCCGGTCGCCGCGCGATGAACCCGCCGATGATCGGTTGACCATGCACCATCTGACTCCGTAATGTGCGGCTCGTTTCGAGCACATCGAGCGGCAGGTCGGCGACGGCGCCGGGGCGCGCTGCAATTTGTTCATAAACTGCCGGGCGCTCCAACGGCAGGAAGACGCGCTCTGGCGGGAGCCAGAGTTCGAACAACCCTGCCATCACTGCCCCTGCGATTGGCAGCATGCGCCAGGCATCTGGCGTCCCCTGGCGCAACTGCGCCAGCCCCTGTGCCGCTGCTATGCTCATCACCATTAGCACCGGCGCGATAAACAGCGCTGGCTTGCGCGCCGTCCCAAAGAGCGGAAGCCGATCAAGCAGCGCATATGGCATCGGGATGCCCGTATCCTTCCCCAGCACGTGCAAACCGGGACCCATCGCCAGCACCCAGAGCACGATGGCTGTGAGTGCCAGGTGCCGCTCGCGCCGCCAGACGGTTCGTGCGCCGAGAATCGCCAGCGCCATCAGGGTCCATCCCGCCGGAACGTACCAGACGCTCGGAGTAAAGTGTTCGGCTATCGGACGCATCCACTGCTCGACCTGCGCTCCCCACAGCGGGTTGTACACATTCGGAAAGAATAATCCGAACAGGTCGACCGACGAGTTGTAGACATATAGTTCCCGGATGGCATCGCGCGTCTGGTGACCTATCGGTAATACGTCACGCCGCATAAGCATCCCGGCGAGAAACGGCGCCAGCAGGATCAGCGTTCCCATCGCAAACAGTGCATAACGGCGGGCGAGCATCCGTCGCTCACGAACCGCTGCGAACCGTGCAGCCATCCATACAATCGTCAGCACGCCGCAGATCGACGCCCAGTACCAGTCGGAAAGCACGACCAGTGCGGCGATTGCCGCAGCGCACGCAATGCGCCAGCGCTCCCCGCCGCGATCCAGCAGCGCCAGGGCGTAGATATAGAACGGGATCCAGTGCAGGCTGAACAGGTTAAGGTGGCTGTTCTGCAACTGTGCGATGTGGAACGGTCCAAGCGTAACCAGCACACCGCACGCCAGCGCCTCCCAGAATCCGCGCACGTAGTGATAGGTCAGCAGAAAGACGCCAAACCCGGTCAGCGCAAAACCCAGCAGCACCGCCGTGTTAAACGCTGCGACCGGACCCGCCAGCAGATAGATCGGCAGCGTAAGCACCGCATTTGGCGCGCCCAGCGTTTGCACATACAACTGTACGCCGTCCGGGTAGAAGAGCAGGTCGGTCCAGAACGGGTTGATGCCGTTCAGGATCGCCTCGCTCACCCACCAGAGATGCCACAGATGCAATCCAGCTTCTTCGCTGCCAGCAAAGTCGAATCGCCCTGGAGCGCCGTCAATCCCGCCGAACAGAAGTCGGTCGAAGTGCAACGCCAGGGGCCAGGTGACAATCAGCGCCAGCAGCACGTAGCATCCGAGCGCCAGCGCATAGATGGCGGCGATGCGGCTGCTGGAAGGAGCCGCCCGCTCAGCAGACGAGCGCGTCGACCGCTTCATAACGTTACTTGCTTTCCGTAGCGGTGTAATCTGCAAGCTGCACCTTTAATGCCGTAACACTTAACTCACGCTGCGACTGCGGGTCATACGTCGTCGGCGCACGCAGGCGCAATCGGGTTTGTCCCGGCGGTGCGGTCACTCCTATGCGATAGGTGCGCATTGGGCGCTGCACGTCCCAGCGCGCGATCAGGCGTCGATCGTGCCACAGTTCCACCGGGCGCGCCGTCTCGTAAGACGCCAGGGTCAACGCCAGCGTCATATGGATTGGCGTATCATACGGGTTGACCAGCCAGAGCGTGTTGTTGGCGCTGCCCCAGCGATAGGCTAAGGAACCGGCATATTCAGTAGCATACCAGCCTCTTCCCAGCGCAACCCATGGACGGGAGCGATCAAGAGTTGATTCTTCGGGTCGATCTCTGTGGTTGCATTCTATTACCATGCCTAATTGCCCTGGTGATGTAATACGCTTGCAACTTAAATCAGGATAGCGACTCTCCAGGAGACGCTGTACGTTTGCATCATTTGTAAACACGTATATGGGCTTCTTTGATCGAATCCAGCTCTTCTTTATTTCTAGGTTAGGAGATTTATGCCATTCTTTTAATGTTTTTCCGTAAATTTCTAACCAATAGTCGAGATATCTCGGCATTGCCATCTTATCCCACTTGTGAATTATGAAGATAGATTCCTCCTGGCAAATCTCAGCAAACTCTTTCATAAGTGCGGATGGTTTATAATAATTCTGGTAATAATTGTTTGTAATGTCTTGTAAATGCCTTCCAGATTCTAAATTTGATAGCAGGATTCTATCGCGATATACTACTGAAAAAGTAAATGAGATGATAGCGGCAAGAAAGATCAATACGAGAGAAATAGAAGTAAATCGAACATCGAAACCTTTGATTGCTTCTTTCAGAGATATACCCCCGATCATAGAGAAAGGGATGACTAATGGAATAAATGTTCGGTCAAACGGTTTGTCACCCCTAAGAGCACTCAATAAGAATGGAAGCACCATTAATATCAGAAGTAGGTAAAATCCACTGTAATCCTGATTTTTATCCCTAAAAATCTTTATAAGTCCATATAATACTGGTAAGAGTAGTAACCATCGTTTTGAGATGAGATGTCCCAAAAATGCAGGCATAAGTTCTGTTATTGTGCTCAAGTTGGGCATTCCTGATGTTCTTGTCATATTATTGTCGATAACTTTTGGAAGGATAGGGATATACCAGACTGTAGCGACGGCGATGCCCGACACAACCATGACCGCCAGCTCTATCTCGCGGTTGGATGTTAATCTTCTGTCAGGTTGGGCATATTTATTTCTAGACCGCGAAAACAGATACCTCGATAACCAATAAATAAAAATAGGTGCGGTAACGTAGATATTTGATGGTATGGTGTAAAAGAGCAAAGAAGTTAGTGCCACGACCAAAAACCCACTTATTCTACTTCCACTCCTATAATAATGCAAGTTATAGTATAAGATCATTCCGAGCAGTGTCATGCTCAAAGTATAGCCTCTGACCTGGACAGTAAAGTTTACAGAAGGCAGGGTTGATCCCAAGATAATAACTGCAAGAAATCCCGCTAACGGATCAAAAAAGTCTCTTACAGTCCTATAAACATATACAAACGTCAAAAATGTGTAAAACAACATTAGTATGCGAATTTTCCAGGGTTCTCTGAGCAGGTCGAAATCATCGATGCCAAGCCCGTACAGGTAAAGGTGGTTTAGTATGTTGGCGAAAATATGATTATTTGGTGCGCGATAGTCGGTTACAATCGTTGAGATCGGAACAAACACAAAATGATGTAGTGTATAAATCTCGTCATACCAGAAATCGAGATTGATGTATGCAGCAACGACATAAATAAGCCATGGTAGCGCAGCAGCGCATGCTATCAGCGTCCACGCAAACTCTGAGCGAGAAGACAAACTCTTTGCAGTTTTGTCTGATAATGCGAGTAGGGCGGACATGCCTGTATGCGAATTCATCGAGGTCTTCTTTTCAAAACAATGCTGTATGCGATATTCTCTGGCGCCTACGGCGTGACCTGCACGTCAGTAATTGCCACTCCTCCGTACCACGGCGCCATCTCCAGGTCGAGCAGTCCTGTTGCACTTGTGAACCACACTGTCAGTTCGGGATTGTGCTCACATTCGCGTATACCTGATAGGGAAATATGCATCTCTTGCGGCGCTCCGGTTAGCGTGATCCGCTCATGGATATTCCAGTTATCAAGCGAGATGTCAACCATACGCCCGGCAGGTCCGTGCATACGCACCACCAGCGTCCCGCATCCGCCGCGCACCCGCACTCTTCCCTCTCCCAATGTCCAGCGCCCAACGGTGAGATCAGGAGTGGCAGGCGCGAACCCGGCGTAGAACCCGAGCGCAGCAGGATCGCCGGGAATGACGCGCGATGGAGCGCTCATGTGCTGCGCATTCCATGCCCATTCCAGCAGATCGTTGCCGGTGCGCCAGTAGCCGTCGATAGCGCGGAGCGCCGCTGCCGCTTCCGCCGGATTGTCGAGCACAGCAGCAGTGATCGCGCGCATTGCCTGTGCATACAGACTGCGGCGTTCCATTGACGCTGCCAGACGGTAGAGTTCCAGCGCCCGCTCATTATCGCCCTGCGCCAGGTAGAGATCGGCAAGGTCGATCAGGCGCAGCGGGTTGTCCGGGTTGGCGTCGTATGCCAGCGTCAACAGCGATTCAGCCCGTCGCAGATCGCCCGCGTCGAGCGCAGCCCGCCCTGGTGCAGCATACCATATGCCTGCACTCCACGGAATGTACTGTGTGCTGACGATCAGCGCCAGGAACACCAGCGATCCACCCAGCGCCGCGTAACTGCGCCGGTCACGCAGGAAGCGAGCAGGTTGCCGCCAGAGCGCCGGTAGCCTGATCAGCGCATATGCTGCGAATGGCAGAACTGTCGCCACAATCGGCAGGCGCAGGCGGGGATGTCCAATTGTCAGCGCTGCCAGCAGGGTCGCCAGCCCGATCCACAGCAACGTCGGCGTGGCGCGCACGGGTTGCGGTATAAAGCAGAACCCGCCGATTGCCAGCAACATTAGTACAATGTACTGCACATCCGCCAGTATGGTCAGCTCCAGCCGATATTCACCCGCATTCTGTACGATTGGTGCGCCGCGTGAGTCGATGGAAATGACATCGCCAACCGCATAACTGCGCGTTTGAAGCGCGTAGAGCGATGCGATTTTGAAGCGCATACGGGTGAGAAACCGCACTGGATCGTCACGAATGATATCCCACGCCATGTGCAGGGCAAGCGCCTGCCGGTCGGCAAGGTTCGGAACCGCCGCCAGGCGTGCCTCGCCTGCTGCCTGTTCGGCATCACTGCGCACGGTGCCGTACCACATACTGATGCCGCCGTTCGTGTCGCTTACGATCAGGCGACTATGCACTAGATAATTCCGCCCCACCCACGGTCCAATGACCAGCATTGCGCCCAGCAATAGGAGGATCGCCGGATGATGCCAGCGCCATACCCGATACCCGTCGGACTGAGCACGCCATGCTATCAATGCCGCCGCTAGCGGAATCAGATACACGCCAACCGCGCGCGTCAGTGCTGCAAGCGCCAGGATCACGCCAGCGCCAAACGCCATTCGCCCGCTTTTGCGATCAATCGCGTCGTTGAGCGCCGTCAGACCGGCAACCAGAAGAGTTATGAACAGTGCCTCGGCGTAGAGCGAACTGGCATACGATGCCAGCGGAATAAAGAGCGCTGCCAGCAACGCTGTGACCAGACCAGTGATACGTCCGAAGAGATGCGCGCCGAATGTGTAGAACGCCAGCACCCCGACACTCAAGATGCACGCCTGAAGCAGCAACGCACCGGCGACGTTCATCCCGGCTGCTGGCAACAGGAGCGCCAGAAATGCTGGATAGACCGGCGGACGCAGCCACTTCCCGGTATCGTGGTAGCCGCCATGCAGGATATGGATGGCTGCGCGATAGTACTCTTCCGGATCACCAGGCGGCACAGCGCCAGAGCGCGCCTGGATCCACCAGAACCAGAGACGCATGGCCAGCGCCAGCACAATCACGGCAACCAGAGCGATCCGGCTGGCAGCCAGCAGAGCGCGCGCTTTCCGCAGCGTTTGATGGTCGAGCATCGTACTGTTATGGATTGTCCGGCGTCTGACGCATCACCAGCAGATCCTGTTCTTCGGCAATCACCTGCCAGCGATCTGACTCACGCAGGCGCTGAACGAAATCGCGGTGACGATCGGTGCGCAATGCTGCGGCGCGTGTATCGATGAAGAGGTACTCAGCGCGCTCGATCGGCGGAAACGACTCATCGGGCGGCACGTAATAGATGAAACGGCGCGGCATCATCCGTGGCGCGAGAAACGACGTGACTCCCAGCGATGCATCAGGCGGGATCAATGCTGCCAGGCGCTCCATCGCTGCCAGTCGTTCAGGGGTCTCTCGGTAGAGCACCG
This sequence comes from Roseiflexus sp., assembly GCA_017743475.1. Lineage (GTDB taxonomy): Bacteria > Chloroflexota > Chloroflexia > Chloroflexales > Roseiflexaceae > Roseiflexus. Next base: position 44,298 of record JAGHYV010000002.1, read on the forward strand.
TTGTCGCCACCGGATTGCGATATGCCAGATTGGTTGCTGCCACAATGCCAATCACGCCGATCATCAGCACATATGCTGTACGTGATGCGCGATTGTTGCGCCGAATCACACTGACGCCGCGCTGGTCTATCACTGTGCTTCTTGCCTGCCACCACCCCCACAACCGCGCAGCGCCGATGATGGCAGCAAGTATCAGACCAGGAATAACGAGCGCCTGATACTGTTCACGTACGGTGATCTGAAACGGGCGCAGCGAGAGCAGGTTCATCGCCAGCGGCGGCGCCGCCAGCAGCGCAACATCGGGTGCAAGCAACGGCAGCAATGCCAGCGGTAGCAGCATAAGGAACAGATATTCCACTTTGTCCGGCGTTAGCATCAGGCGCAGCACATCAACAGGACGACTGACAATCGTCCAGAGAATAGCGCCTGCGCTGTCGCCGAGATGCGAATAGTAGGCAAGCTGCGGGCTTTTACCGGGCCAGATTTCGGTATAATCGCCCTCTGTCACCCCGCCAATGTCCCCTTCTCGCATCTGATAGTCTGGGCGATAGAACGACGGCACAACGACACTTGTCGAGAGATGGAACCATGCCAGTCCGATGAGAACCGGCGGCAGCACCCAGCGCCACCCGACACGCCACAGCGCTGCCAGGAAGCCAAACATGGTCACCACCAGCGACACATCGGTGCGGGTTGTCAGCGCGAGTGCCAGCAATCCCACGTATGCGACCCAATCACGTGCATTCGCCCGTCCATTCGCAGCACGCTGCAAAAAAAAGAATGCGCCCAGCAGCGCCGGAATTGCCAGCGTGCGCGGTTGCCATGGAGCGCTCATCGTCACAAACCAGAGCGAGGGGTAGAGCAGATACACGCCTGCCCATCCCAGCCCGGCAAGACGCGAACCGCCAAAGCGATCCCGCGCAATCCCATACACTGGCAGCGCACCGAGCGCCATAAAAAGCGCCTGAAAAAAATTGAGCGTCAACGCTGAGGGAAACAGCGCATAGAACGGAACGACCAGCAGGATTGCCGGAATGAAATCCATCCCCCACAGATGATCGGTGTGGCGATAGTGTGATATTTCAAGAAAGCGTCCCTGCGTCGTATTCCAGATCGACTGCTGATAGTCGATCTGATCATATCCCTGCGCCCAATGGAGATACTTGAATGTCAGACCAAAGAAAAGAATGGCGATGTACAGCGCAATGAGCGCCGCCAGCGTCAGACCTGCCCGTCGCTCGATCGTTGCGAGTAGCTGCACAATGCCTGTTTTGAAATATTCGTGGTGTGATGCAAGCGCTCGTGTCATATGCTCTGAACTCTCGCCTGTTCCTCGCCTTACACTGTTCACGCCTCGCGCTGCCCCCTCGATGGACCCCGCTGCCGGTACGGGCGCAGCAGCGTTGCGCCCCGATACATCGTCGTCCCACGTTCAACGTGCAATGTTCAACCTTCAACCCCTCGCGCCTTCATCCCCTCGCGCCTCGTCCCCTCGCGCCTTTCGCCTCCGCCTCGCGCCTCATATCCTCACACTACCGGCGACCGCAGGATGCGAATCACCCAGAGATCGAGCGCCGTCACCAGCGTAAACAGGTAGATTGTCGCAACCAGCGCTTTTCCCCACCACCCGCGTCGCCAAAAGCGCTCAGCGTAGATCGCCCAGCAGAGACAAATGGCAGGCACGATATAGAACAACTGCTTGTCAACCATCGATACCCGATATCCCACCAGCATGAACAGGGTTCCGACCGAAAACCACGCTGCCAGCATCACCCACAGCAGCGGGCGCTTGCGCAACGCAACAAAACCCGGAACGACAAAAGCGAGCGGAATGAGCAAACCGTAGTATAAAAAGCCGTCCGGTCGCATATCGTACCGCAGGTGCCGCCAGAAAGAGAAAAGGTAATCACTAAACGGCGGACGCACCACACCGACGCTTTCTGGACCACTTGTTGCCAGACTCAGCATATATGGTATGGTTCGCTCGACAATCGGTGAAATATACTGGCCATAGTAGATCAGCGTTGCCGCTCCCAGCGCCACGACCAGTGAGAGTGCGACAGGGCGAAGCGGCTTTCGGTCGATCCTCACTGGTGCGATGAGCGCGATTCCAATGAAGCAGACGATGAACACAATGTGGAAGACTGCCATCACCGTGTAGAACAGGAGTGTAATCACCGTTAGCACGGTAAGCAGAGCAAACGGACCCCATTCGTGGAGACGGGGATACAGTGCGACCATGACCGTCGAGGTGACCAGTGTCCACCACATGCCGGATGTCGTCGGGATGTTGCCCCACGAATGCAATAGAAAGGTAACCGGTGTGACAGCATAGATCAGCGCTGCGAAGATCGTCGCGCGATGGCTCAACCTCGCCTTGCGCGCCAGAAGCGCGATCAGAAAGACGCGACTGTTGTCGAGCAGGGCGCTGAAAAGGTTCGCGCTGGTTTCGAGCGACCATGGAAAGAGTGCAAAAACCGTCGCAAAGAGGTGAAAAAATGGTGAATAGGGAATGACAGGGCGATTCGGTCCCCACTCATTGATCGGCATTACCGACTCTGAGAACGCGCCGGGAAGATACATTTCCGACCAGTGTCCATTGAGGATCCAGCGTACGCGATCCATGTGCCAGCCGACGTCGATAGCGCGCATATAGGGGAAGAGCAATCCGCCGCCTTTCAGCCAGAGACCGACGAGAAAGATAACCAGCAGTGCATATCGCACTGCCGGTTCAAGAGGGGCGTCGAGTTTACGGAAGATCCAGTCCACACCGCGATCTGCCACAGGCGTCAGCACAAGGGTGAAAAGCATAAACCATGCCAGCGGCTCCAGGAACAGTCCAGTCGGGTAGCGGTACGCTATCAGCGCCCACGCGCCGATCAGCGCCACCATGATGCTCGCACTGCATGCAATCCATGCCGGAACCCGCGCTACGCGAAGGGCGCCGTACATGCTGGCGACAATAGTCAGTGCTGGCAACACTGCACTCCACGGCGGCAGCGTCACACCAGGCGCGCGGGTGAGCGGCGTTACTGCCACACGCTCTAGCGACACCCCTAGCGGGCGCGGATCGCGGTACGGATTCGCCGAGATGTCCAGATTCAGGTTTCCGTTGTTGAGGGTGCGCGCTGGCGCGATCAACAGATAGCGGCGCATACCCGGCGTCTCAGGCAGGGCAGCGATCATTTCTCCATTGGCGAAGACGCGTGCATCAACTGCGCCGCCATCTGGATGCGCTACCAGTGCCCGCAGTTCTACGCGCCAATCGCCGTGTCCTAATGCAGGAAGTGTGATCGTCGAGCGTTCGCTTGTCCAGCGATAGGTCAGCGCTCTGGCGATTTCAGCGTCGATCAGGCGCACTGGCGGTACTTCGAGCGTGCGGTCCGGGATCGCTTCGATGCGCAATCGCATACCGCCAGACAGATCCATGTCGTCGGGCAGGAGCAGGCGAAAACGCCGGGCACCGCCGCGATCATTGAGGGTGTCAACTCGACGGTCGTTGGCATAGACAGCAATCAGACGGCGTGGATGAACTGTATCGGGCTGCCAGTCATCCAATGTTAGCGTCACCATGCGTGCATCTTCACGCAATGGAGTCGCAACAACAACCTCGTTTGAACCGGGAAGCGCAGCAACCCGCATGAGAACCGTCTGTGCGGTAAACTCACGCCCGTGCATATCGCGAAGGTAGGGATAGTCAAGACGGGTGCCAATATCGAGCGTTACCTGCGGTTGCGCAGTGTAGGCGACCATCAGTGCGATCAGGACGCCAAGCGCTGTCACTGCCAGTGGCAACCCTGGTTGCCAGCCATGCGGATTGATGAACGCTCTTGACCAGGCGACCGGAGCGCGTGTTGCTTTCGGAGCAGCCAAACCTGACGACCTTATACCATACCAGCGAAATAATCCAGCGCATTATAGCACAAGCAGAATGGGGTATACTTTGAACTGTCTGGTTCTCAGTTCTCGGTTCCTGGTTCTCAGTTCTCGGTTTCTGGTTCTCGGTTCTCGGTTCCCGGTTCTTGATTTTTGGTTCTCACATGAATCTAGTCTGGCATTCGTCATTCGCATCGCTTACCGGCTACAGCGGTTCCTCTCTGGCGTTTGTCCTTGGTCTCGATGCGCGCGGTGTCGCGGTTCGCCCACTCTACCTATATGGCGCTGATCGCGATGAGCATATTATGATGGGTGGCGTTCACCCGCGCATCGCCATGTTGCAACGCGCTCCACTTCGTCTTGATGTGCCACAGGTCGTATACGCGCCGGGGGATCGTTTCTCGAAGAACAGCGGGCGCTACCGCATCGGTTTTACCATGCTCGAGTTTGACCGTTTGCCGCAGGAATGGGTTCAGCAAGCCAATCAGATGGACGAAGTCTGGACCCCAACTGTCTGGGGGGCACACGTGTTTGCCGCCAGTGGCGTGACCCGTCCCATCCATGTTGTTCCCCTAGGTGTCGACCTAGCGTGTTTTGCACCGGGTTCTCCCCGCACCCATCTGACCGACCGCGTCGTCTTTTTGTCGGTGTTCGAGTGGAGCCGCCGCAAAGGATGGGATGTACTGATCCGCGCTTACCGCGCTGCCTTTCGTCCTAATGATCCGGTGGTGCTGGTGCTGAAGATCGACTGTCGCGCCCCTGATGAGAACCCGGTGCGTGAGATCGCGGCGCTGTTGCCGTCGCCCTCGCCGCCGGTGACACTGCTCTACAACCGCACGCTGAATGCGCAGCGTATGGCTGAACTGTACCGCAGCGCCGACTGCTTCGTGCTGCCCACACGCGGCGAAGGATGGGGGATGCCGATCCTCGAAGCGATGGCGTGTGGCATTCCTGCAATTGCAACCGATTGGAGCGGACCAACAGCGTTTTTGAACCACGAGAACGGCTACCCGCTGCCGATCCGTGGTCTGGTTCCCGCAGATGCTGGCGGGTTCTACGGTCGCAGCGCGCAGTGGGCGGAACCCGACGGCGATGCACTCGTTGAACTGTTACGCCACGTTGCACACCATCCCGAAGAGCGCCGCGCTAAAGGTCAGCGTGCAGCCGCCGATGCAGCGCAATGGTCGTGGGAGCGGGCGATCGATATCGTGTATGCACAATTGAACCGCTCCAAACTCTGGTGATGTTTGATCAGGATTTCGTGGTATATTTTTTGAAGAATGTGACATATAACCCTGACGTTCCCAGATATAACCTATCGCCGCGCTGTGACGCCAATCGGCGCACCATGGTGTGTTGCATAGAAGGTTCAACGATCCACGCTGATCGTCTACGCTCCGTTCCTGTCCGGCGGGGGTATCGCATCTATGGGTATGACCCTGTTTCTGTTGGGTTTGCTGATCAGCGGCAGCGCAGCGATTGTTCTGGCGTTTGTCATCCTGCAGCATCGTGAAGCCAATAGCGCTCTTCCCTTTGCGCTGGTGATGATTGCCAGCGCAATCTGGGCGTGGGGCTATGCCCTGCAGATCAGCGCAGTATCTCCCGATCTTGCCCTGCTCGCTGTGCGGATCAGGTACATTGGTCTTCTTGCCGTCCCACCGTGCTGGCTCTGGTTTACGCTGATCTACACCGAAACTATTGCGCGCCTGACGAAGAAACAGGTGGCGATGCTGGCATTTTTCCCGGTGTTGACCTTTGTGGTGAACATTACCAATGACTGGCATCATCTCTTCTACCGGCGTATCAACGTGATGTCACCCGGTTCGTCGCTCGCTGTAACCTTTGAATACGGTCCCTGGTACTGGCTCAACGTTGGCTATTCATACCTGGTGGTGCTGATCGGACTCTGGGTGCTGATCCGGTTCTGGGGGCGGGCGCTGCGTCTTCATCGCATGCCGATCGCCGTGACAGTCGGCGGGTTGTTCTTTCTGATGGCCATCGGGTTGATCTTCTATATCAGCCGCCAGTTTGCTGGTGTCTTCGACATCACACCGCTATTGCTGCCGGTGAATGGAATATTGCTCTACCTGGCATTGTTCCGACCCAGGCTGTTTGATGCGCATCCCGTCGCCTATACGCACCTGTTCGAGCAGTTGAACGACGGAGTGCTGGTGTTCAATATACAGGGCAAGGTGATCGATTGCAATCCAGCAGCATACCGTCTGCTCGGTCTGACGAATCCCATCGGGCAACCGGTTCAACTCGTTCTGCAGCATATCCCCCAGCTGGCGCAAATCGGTTCGGGTGTTCTGCTCGAAGAGCCGCTTCGTCTGGAGTACAATGAACAGGTGCTTGATGTGCGCTTGACCATCCTGCGTGACCGCCGTGGACAGCAGAGCGGATATATGCTGGTTGCGCGCGATGTCTCAGAGCAGTGGCGAACGCAACAAGCGCTTGCCGAAAGCGAAGCCATGCTGCGCGAAGAACGTCGTCTGTTCATCGGCGGACCGACGGTGATCTTTCGCTGGGAAGCTCGACGCGACTGGCCCGTCTCATACGTCTCCCCCAATGTTCAGGAGCAGTTTGGATATGCGCCGGAAGATTTCACTGCGCACAGACTCAGCTATCCCTCGTTGATCCATCCAGAGGATTATGTGCGGATCAACCGCGAAATTGTCCATTACCTGCACCAAAAGACACTCTGGTTTCGCCGGGAGTATCGCCTGATGCACGCCGATGGCGAGTATCGCTGGGTCGATGATTATACATCTGTCGTGTACAACGATCAGGGGAAGCCGGTCTATTTCCTCGGTTATATTCTCGATGTCACCAATCAGAAGCGTGCCGAAGCCGAGCGCCTGGAAATGGAACGTCAGTTTCAGCACACCCAAAAACTGGAAAGTCTTGGCGTGCTGGCAAGCGGCGTGGCGCACGACTTCAATAATCTGTTGACGGCCATTCTCGGCAACCTCGACCTTGCGCTCCTGACCCTTTCCCGCAACGACCCCGCCGCTCAACCGATTCGCAATGCGATGCTGGCAACGCGCTACGCAGCCGGATTGACGCGCCAGTTGCTGGCGTATGCTGGCAAGGGAAATTACCAGGTTTCCGATGTCAATTTGACCGAGATAGTGCAGGGTATGGCAGCAATGCTGCGGGTCTCGGTCGGCAAACAGGCGCGCCTGGAACTCCATCTCGCTCCTAACCTGCCGGTCTTTCAGGCGGACCCGTCGCACATCCAGCAGATCGTGCTCAACCTCATCCTCAACGCCGCTGAGTCGCTCCCTTCCGGCGAAGGCACAATTACAGTGCGCACAGATGTCTGCGATTGCGATGAAGCGTTTTTGAAGCGCAACCGTATCAACAACCAGGCGCCGCCGGGTCGCTACCTGCTGCTGGAAGTCGCCGATACCGGATGCGGCATGGACGAACGTACCCAGCGGCGTATGTTCGATCCCTTCTTCACCACCAAATCAGTCGGGCGGGGATTGGGCATGTCGGCGATCCTGGGCATCGTCCGGCGCCACCACGGCGCGATCATCGTCGATAGCGCTCCCGGTTGTGGAACAACGATCACCGTGCTTTTTCCGCCATCTCGCGTTGAGCGCGACAGCAGCGCAGATCGTGATCGGGAATCGTTGCCGCCCGTCCCGTCCACGACCGTTCTGGTTGTCGATGACGAAGCCGACGTGCGCGATGTCACTGCGCGACTGCTCACCCATCTCGGCTTTCGTGTCGTCGTGGTTGCGGACGGCGCTTCCGCGCTTCAAGCGTTGCAGGAACAGTCTTCAGAGATTGTGTGCGTCCTGCTCGATGCGAACCTGGCGGGTATGGATGCGCCGACCACCCTGCGTGAACTACGCGCGCTTGCTCCCCACATGCCTGTGGTTGTATCGAGCGGGTACAGTCAGCATGAAGTGTTGCAACGCTTTGCGGGCCAGACGATTGAAGGGTTTATTCAAAAACCGTATCAGATGTCCGAGTTATACGGCGTTCTTCAGCATGCGCTGCGGCAGTTCCCGACGATCACCGTTGCTGATCAGCCTTCAGCCGCTGATGCAGCCCCTGCAACGCCAGAAACGCCGGGCGCGGACTCCAGTCCGGATTGAGGATGCTGAACGACGCCTGCTCGTGTTGTGGGTTTCCCTGCGCTCCCCAGAGAACCGAAAAGTTCATATTCTACAAAAACATCGCCCCGACCTATGGACGTCCCTGCTTATCACGGTACTGTTCATACACCCGCGTGATGGCGCGGATGATGTAGTCTGCCTGATCCTCAAATGTCAACAGATTGCCGAACTCGAACCCTGGAGTCGTGTTAGGCGTCGCCCATCCATACTCGGTAATCCAGATCTGCCGATCACCGAGACCATGCTCGATCATCAGGGCGCGCACATTCTCGACGTGGCGAAAGTAGTGGGTCGGGTGATCATTCCATCCCGGACGGTTGCCCGGAAGATCGGGGTAGAGCCAGTCGGGCGAGTTCGCCGCGCCGCCGGGATGCACTGCCTGCGCATCGAAATAGTCGCGGATCATGCCGTCTTTGTAGGTATACATCGCGCGCAGGTAATCAATGTCAGGAACCGCGCGGTTTGGATCGAACACGCCAGTGGACGCTGGTGCAGCAGCCAGCACATATACATTGGGATTGATCGCCTTAATGCGACGGTAGCATTCTGCAAGCAACTCGACGTATCGCCCCGGATCGTCAGGGGTCACCCGACCGCCGTTTTCGACTGCCAGGTTCGGTTCGTTCCAGATTTCAACGGCAGCAATCCGATTACCGTAGCGTTCCACCATGGCTGCCACAAAATTTCCCATGACAACCGGATCGTGCGGTTTGCCGCCATTCCCCGGCGCATAGAATGGTGGCGACTGCACAATGTTGATCAGTAGTTGGGTGTCGCTGGCTGCCACGTCGGCAACGATATGGTCGAGTTCATCCCAGTAGTAGACACCTGGCGCTGCTTCGATGTCCTTCCAGTGCACCTGCTGACGCACCCAATCGAAACCGGCAATGTTCGTCAGCATCAACACCCGACTGCGATATAGTACAGGTGCACCACTACGCCAAATTCCAGTGCAGATGTGCGCAGAAAACGCGTTTGCGGCGCTGCTGTCCCGGCTGTATTTGTGGGTGTGGGCGATACCTGCATTGCGTTGTGGCGTTGGTCGCGTTGTGGTTGTCGGACGCATCTCACCCAACCCTGGTTGGGTCAACGGATTCGTCGTCGATGATCCACAGGCGACAAGCCATCCGAACATCAGCAGCAAACAGATCAAATGAGTGTTATGATGTATCAGATATTCTTGTTGCACGCCGCTCTGCAAATGTGACGCAACGTTCAGAACGTTTCTTCTGTAATTGCGAATAAGCCTCTTTGCTGGCAGGAGTTCCCCAGATGAAAGATGAAAAAAGGTGCACGCTGTGATGTTACTCCTCGTGCCATGACCATTGACCACCTAAAATGAGGGCACCAAATCGTTCGCTCCCGTCTCTGTTATGCACAACAAAATGATAGAGGCGGTCATGGTGATCGTAGGGATGCAGCATCGTCTCATCGTACACTGCTGCGCTGAGGAGGTACCGCCCCGCCAGCAACGGCAGTGCTGCCACGCGCATATCAACCACTCCCTCGCCACGCACTGCAGGAATGTCCAGTCCGGCAAACAGGGTATTCGGTCCGGCCAGAAGCGTACCGCTTTCGTGATGGATCGCTAGCCCGAACACTGGTCGTGGCACGGTTTGATGAGCGCGATACCGGACTCGGAACGTCACTGGCGCACCGGTAAGGGCGATCGGGCATGCAACGCCTTCCGCATTGAGCAGTTCCACACCGATGATCTCAACCTCGCGCGACCCGAAACGGCGTGTCGGGTCAATGCTCAGCGCGTCCATCTGTGCCAGTGATTCGTATTCACGTCGGTTCACATCGGCAAGATAGGCATCGATCACCTCCCCAGTTGCACCGATCGCACGGACAACGCCACGGTCGAGCCACACTGCGCGATCGCACAGGGTACGCACTGTGTCGAGCGCGTGCGAAACGAAAATAATCGTTTTCCCGGCATGACGAAACCTCAAGATACGATCCATGCATTTGCGCTGGAACGCTTCATCACCGACCGCCAGCACTTCATCCGTGATCAGGATGTCGGGGTCTACTGCCGTTGCCACAGCGAACGCCAGGCGTGTGTACATACCGGAGGAATAATGTTTAACTGGCAGATCGAGAAAATCTTCCATCTCGGCAAACGCGACGATCGCATCCAGCCGTGCGGCCATCTCGCGTCGGCTAAGACCCATGAGCGAACCGTAGAGAAACACATTGTCTCGTCCGCTCAATTCGGGGTGGAAACCGCTGCCGAGTTCGAGCAGGGCAGCAACTCGTCCTCGCAATCGCACCCGCCCCAAAGTTGGCTCAAGGATGCGCGTCATCAACTTGAGCGCCGTGCTCTTTCCGGCGCCATTATGCCCGATCAGCCCAAAACTTTCGCCGCGCTCCACCGTAAAACTGACATCGCGCAGCGCCCAGAACTCATCCCGGAGTGTGCGCGGACGGAAGACCCCGAATAGACGCTCGCGTAAGGTGGTATGGCGCTCATGCTGGAGCAGAAAACGTTTCGAGACGTTGTCGAACTCGATCACTGCGCTCATCGCGCTTCCTCCCGTCGTTTCCGAAAGCCGCATTCGTTTATCTCCCGCTAGATGGCGCATAGTACTGCCAACATCACCTCGTGTCAACCAGAGTTGACACGACTCTGCGCTTTGTGCTACATTCAGGGTCAAGCGCTCAGAGTTGTGCAATGAACCGTAACCGTCAGTCCGACAGGGATTCCTCTGTGCACGCGGATGTCGAAACCCTTTTCTCGAAAAATGGGCAGACCGTTGCCGCGCTGGCGCGTTCGATCCTCGAACGCATTCCGGGGGATCGGATTACACGCGTTCATGAGTATGCTGCACGACTGGATGCCAGTGCTGGGACAGTTCAGGCAGCGCTGAACTACCTGACGTCGGTCGGTGCGGTTCGTCTCGAAGCGCGTGGTCGGCTTGGCACCTATGTCCATTGCTATCGAGTACCCGTTACTCTGGTCACTGGCAATGCGTCGTCCGCTGGTGGGTGCGCTGCCGCTGATCTACTCGCGCCGCCTGGCCGGGCTGGCAACTGGCCTGCGCACTCAGTTTGACCGCCTGCCAGTCGACCTGGAACTGCGTTTCATCCGTGGTTCAGGGCAACGAGTGCAGATGTTGATGATGCAGCAGTGCGATTGGGCGCTCCTCTCACGCCACGCAGCGTTGCTTAGCCCCGAAATCGATGTGGTTGCCGAACTGGGCGATGAAACCTATATGGCGCACTACGTTCTGTTGCTGCACAATGCCTCGGGGTCTGGCATTCACGATGGTATGCAGATTGGCATCGATCCCTCGTTGAGCGATCATGCCTTCATTGTTCGTGCTATTTGTCGCGGGCGGAGTGTCGAATTTGTCGAGATCGACGACGCAAAAGAGCTGCACCTGGTGATGAATGGCGTTATCGATGGAACGGTCTGGAGTTGCGAGGATGTGCTGGGTACGGTTCGTGACCTGACAGTCATCCCCCTGAGTATGGACGAGTATCCAGAACTTGCTGCGCTCGGTGTGGCAACGCTGGTTGTCGATAAAGGCAATCGCGCCGTTGCTTCAGTGCTTTGCGCTGCAATCGATGCGATGGAACTGCGTGAGATCTAGCAGGAGGTGCTGGATCGGCGGCGCCCGCCTGCATACTGAACGAGAGGATTATGACAGACCTGGCGCTTACTGGGGTTGCGGAAGCGTGGGCGGCAGCGCAGCGTTCTCGCCGCAAGCCGCTGGCACCGTCCACTGTCGAAACCTACTGTGACGCATGGCGCTCATTCGCGCTATGGGCGCAGCGTGAAGGACGGCGCACTGTCGCCGATATCCGTGCAACCGACCTGGGAGCCTGGATCGAATCACTGACTGATCTGGCAGACGGAACGGTGTTGACCTATGGTCACGGGGCGCTGGCAATCTGCAAATTCCTTGCCGATCGCGGTTGCCTTCAGTGTGATCTAGCGCTGGTTCGTCTGCACCTGCGTGACGCCCTTCCCCGCGCCTACGCAAGTCGCGCGCCTGATGTCCCCGATCTGCGCAGACTGGTCTCATTCTACGATGGTGAATTACCGCCAGTCGAACCAGGGCGCCGCGGTGAGCGTGATCGGCTCAACAGGCTCCGCAATGCTGCGCTTCTGCACACCCTCTTTTCTACCGGTGCGCGCATCTCCGAAGTGTTGAGCCTGAATGTGGATGATGTTCTCACCGACGATGGCAGTGTCGCCCCCCGCGCATTCGTGGTCGGAAAAGGACAACGACGACGCGCCATTTTTTTGCGTGACCATGCGCAGCGAGCAATTGCGCGCTACCTGACGGTGAGACGCACTGCCTTTCCCCACGCCGAAGCGCTCTTCATTTCGCACGGACCGCGCGGCGCTGGCGGGCGCCTGGGGCGTATTGCCGCCTGGAGTATTGTGACCGATGCGGCGAGTGCCATTGCCAGTCAGGTCGAGCGGGAAGGGCGCACCCGTGAAGCGCGCGCGCTGCGTACTGTTACGCCACATACGTTTCGGCATTTTGTTGCGACCTGGTTGCTCAACGAAGGCGTACAACTCTCCGAAGTCTCGGCGATCCTGGGGCATGCCAATACCCGGATCACTGAGCAGTACTATGCGCGTCACACTGATGAACGATTACAGGAGCTGCATGACCAGTTCGCGCCGGATCCGGAATCGTTATAATTTTACCTGCCCTTAATATGATCTTGACACTTCGATGCTACACTTGTGCAGTGTCTGTGGTATACTCAGGGGAAATCACCCGCTCACCCGAAACCTAAGGAGAGTTTCTCGTATGCGTATTCTCGTCCTTGGCGGCGACGGCTACCTCGGCTGGCCCACTGCATTGCACCTCTCGCAGCGTGGCCATGAGGTCGCCGTTCTTGACAACTTCTCGCGGCGTCTTTGGGATCATGAACTCGGTACCGAAAGCCTGACGCCGATTGAGACACTCCAGCAACGCATCGCAGTCTGGCGTCAGCTAACGGGCAAAATCATCATACCGTTCATTGGCGATCTGTGTGACTATACCTTCCTGGAGCCAGTAATCCGTGATTTTCAGCCGGAGGCAGTTGTCCATTTCGGTGAGCAGCGGAGCGCTCCCTATTCGATGATCGACCGTCAGCACGCTGTGTTCACCCACGTCAATAATGTCGTCGGCACGCTGAATGTGCTCTATGCGATTGCCGATCACGCACCGGATTGTCATCTGGTCAAACTCGGTACGATGGGCGAGTATGGCACGCCAAACATCGATATCGAAGAGGGGTACATCACCATTACGCATAAGGGACGCACCGATACGCTCCCGTATCCGAAACAACCCGGCAGCTGGTATCATGCCACAAAAGTGCATGATAGTACTAACATCCTGCTCGCGTGTCGCATCTGGGGTCTGCGCGCGACCGATCTGAATCAGGGGGTGGTCTATGGCGTCGAGACGCCGGAAACAACTCTAGATCCGCGTCTGGCGACGCGCTTCGATTACGATGGGGTTTTCGGTACAGCGCTTAATCGGTTCCTCGTGCAGGCAGTCATCGGGTTGCCGCTGACAGTATACGGCAAGGGTGGGCAGACGCGCGGCTTCCTCGATATTCGCGATACGCTGGCGTGCGTCGAGCTTGCGATCCTCAATCCGGCGGCGCGCGGCGAGTTTCGTGTGTTCAATCAGTTCACCGAGCAGTTTAATGTCGCCGGTCTTGCCGAAGCAGTGCGCGAAGCAGCACAGGAGTTCGGTCTCGATGTGACGATTAATCACCTGCCAAATCCGCGCGTCGAGAAGGAAGAGCACTATTACAACGCTGCTAATACGCGCCTGCTAGACCTTGGGCTGAAGCCGCACTATCTGAGTGAGACGCTACTCGAATCGGTGATGCGCGTGGTGATGCAGCATCGTGATCGGGTGCGACCGGAGTTGATCATGCCGACAGTCAACTGGCGCCGCACGCATAATCCTATCATTCCAACCGACGAAGTGGTGACCAGTCAGATGTCAGTTATTCAACCGTAATGAGTCTTGAGGAATTATAGCAGTTCTCAGATACGTTGACCCTTGTCCAGGTCTGCTGTGTCGTACGAGACGCCCGCTTTCAGTGAAGTGTAGACTGAAATTCATTTCGGTCGCTACGCAGGGAGCGCAATGGTGATGATTGCGGTCGTCCGATGCAATCTTGTTCAACAGGTTCAACTCTACGAGAACTGCTATAAATCCGCCCTTGCCCGCGCGGGCGAGCTTTGTCCTGTAGATGTGAGAGCTTGTTTGGCAATTATTCCGCTTTCGCCCGCACGGGCAGGCTTTGCCCCGTAGAGTCGACGGCTTTAATCCCGTGACCAGTTCGAGATACTGGATTTGTTGCTCAATCTTCACCGGTACTTGATCACATTGGTTGCTTTGGGTATCCTTTCCTCCTCTGCAAAATGCTCCAAAGGAAGATGTCTCGGCCCAAGACCAGTGACTCTGACGGAGGAGCAGCGCGCTCACTTCCTGGCTTGACTAAAGGAGTGACCAAAGCGCAACCCTCGCCTGCGCCCCCGTCCTTCTGTTCTCAGCCGAAAGTAAAACCGACGGCCCGATTGCCAATCTGCTCCAGGCAACCCCCGAAACTATGCGCAACATCTGCAAGCGGTGTGCTTCAGAGAGACGGGAAGCATCCCTACAGGAGTGTTCCCTCCCCGACGCCCAGCCGAAACCGGACGGCAAACAAGCAGCGTTGCTCGTAGCGCTGGCCTGCAGCGCGTCGCCGAAGGGCTGGAACTGCTGGACGATGCACCTTCTGGCTGACCGACTGGTGGAACTGGGAGTGGCAGCATCCATCTCCGACACAACGGTGTGCCGCGGGTGAAACCGAACGCACGCCCTGGCAGAAGCGGCAGCGATGCCTCGGACAGCGCACGTCTTAGTCGCTCTGGCAGATGGAAAATGGGCGCGAGCGCTCCGCCGCGCCCGACAATCCTCAGCGCCCGATGGTCTGCACAGACGCACGGCCATATCCATTGCTGGAGGAAGTTGGGAAGCCCCTGCCGATGGAACCAGACCAGCGCCAACGAGTGGATGATGCATACCAGCGCCACGGCGTCTGCGCCCTGTTTTCGTTTTTCCGACCTCTGAGCGGACGGCGGGCCGTCCACGTGACGGAGCAGCGGACGAACGAAGATGTTGCCCGGCAGATGCAGCGGCTGGTGGACGAGGCGTTTCCCGAAGCGGAGGTCATCCGGGTCGTGCTGGACAGCCTGAACGTCTATACGCCTGCTCTGGCGTATCAGGCCTTCTTGCCGGAGGAAGCCCGACAGCTGACGCGGAGGTGGAAGTTCCATTTCACGTCGAAGCGCGGGAGTTGGCTGAATATGGTGGAAAGAGAATGCTCCATTCCGTCCCGCCAGCGGCTGGGTCGGCGGCTGATGGAGAGAGCGAGCGCGCGCCAGCGGAGAGAGGCGTGGATGCAGGCGCGAAACACCGCCCGCTCCACCGTGGAATGGCGAGTTACCGCGGCCAATGCTTGGCGCAAGTTTCATCGCTTTGATCCTAAGTAATCAGGGTGGTCAAGTACTAGCCTGCAGCCGATTCGGCATACTGGATTATGTTCACAATCCTTATCAGCCCTACGGCCAGAACGTTATGAGCCAGCAGGCTCCTGGACGAACACCAGGTTATATTCTCAACCTTCCTGAGAGAAACGAGGTTTCACTTTTCAACCTTCATCCTCTTCCTGCCACATACGCCCGCACCTCGGACGCCGGGATGCGCACCTGCTGCATGGTATCGCGGTCGCGCACGGTGACAGTGCCATCTTCGAGCGACTGGAAATCGACTGTCACACAGTACGGCGTACCGATTTCGTCCTGGCGGCGGTAAAGTTTGCCGATAGCGCCGGTATCATCGTAGACTGTGCGAAAGAAACTTCCGCTCTGGATCGCCTTGCGCAGCTCCCGCGCCATGGCAACCAGACCTTCGTGGTTGCGCTTGAGTGGAAAGACAGCGACGCGGATCGGTGCAAGATGCGGTTTCAAGTGTAGCACAGTACGGAAGTATTCATCGATCAGTCCCTGCACCTGACCACGTAGTTTCTTTCCGGCTTCAACCTGATCAGCGCCTGGCATTGCCAGCAACGTCTCGATCTGAGGCATGGTCTCTGGCAATCCCGCCAGGATTGCCTGTCCGCGTTCAATGAGCGTGTCACGTGTTTCGGGTGCCAGTTTTTCGTTTCTGCCGACTGACTTGAGGAATGCTTCTAGGGCGTCGGTAACAGTGCTCACTCGTTCAGCTGGAGGCGCCTTAACCATCTGTTCATCATAGGCTTCTGCGAGCACTGCTAGGAAACAACGCCCCACACCAGCCGACGGTTCGATCACGAAGGGCACGATATGCCGTCTGCTCTCTGGATCGTAGTAGGTCAGCCTGGCATTGCTATCGCGGTTGGGATTAGCGCGCGCCGTCAGGTTGAGCGTCTCCTGGTCGCGGCTGTGTGAACCAAGGTCATAGTCGGTGCGACTGGCGATCCCTTCGACCTCCTCGTACCCCAGGGTCGGGTAGTCGTACATTAGGTCGAACGTGCGTTTGGAGTAGTGCGCCAGTTCGTTGGGCGGCACATCGTAAATCTTGATGCGCGTGCGCGGGATGCCGATGCTCTCCCACCAGGCGAGCCGATCCTCCAGCCAACGCTGGTGCCATTCGTCCTCAGTTCCAGGCATTACAAAGTATTCGATCTCCATCTGCTCGAACTCGCGCACACGGAAGAGAAAGTTACGCGGGTTGATCTCATTGCGGAACGCTTTGCCAACCTGTGCGACGCCAAACGGCAGTTTACGGCTGCTGGTCGCCAGCACATTCCCAAAGTTGACAAAGATACCCTGCGCTGTTTCTGGGCGTAGATACGCAAATGAGTCGGCGTCTGCCACAGGACCGACAGTGGTTTTGAACATCATATTGAACGGTCGCGGCTCGGTCAGGTTGGTTGAACCGCAGTTGGGGCAACGCCCCTTGATATGATCGGCGCGCCAGCGGCTCTTACAGTCCCGGCAATCGACCAGCGGATCGTTGAACGTTTCCTCGTGACCGGAATAGCGCCAAGTCAGGCGGTTCATCAAAATGGCGGCATCCAGCCCTTCCATATCGTCGCGCTCATAGACATTGGTGCGCCACCAGGAGGAGATAATATTGTTTTTCAACTCAACCCCTAGTGGTCCCCAGTCAAAGACGCCTTGCAGTCCGCCATAGATTTCGGAGCTAGGAAACACAAAGCCACGCCGTTTGCAAAGCGAGACCAACTGATCCAATGTAGTTGCTGGCATAGAACAACTCCTGTTTAATAAAAAAACCAGGCGATCATCATTCGCCTGGGGACGCATTGCGCAAGACATGCAACACGCGGTTCCGCCCCAGTTACCGTTCAGCGCCAACGCCCTGAACCGCCCTGAACGATCACTCGAAGCACATTCAGCTCCTCAGCGCCCTTCCCTACTGCGCATACCACCAGGCTTGCACCGTCCCCGGCTCGCTGGATGAAACGCACACAGGTACTCCTCTGGTTCAACGCTGCACGTTTTACTTTTCCTCCGGAACGAGCGCCTGCTCGTTGATCACGCCATTGACTTCGGTGGCGCGCGGTTCCGACCGTAGTGGTTGCGCCGACGATGCGTGGTTGATGTAGGTGTAGATTTGCGTCGTCGAAATCGACGTATGCCCCAACAGTTCCTGCACAGCGCGCAGGTCGGCGCCAGCGTTGAGCATATGCACTGCGAACGAATGACGCAGCACGTGCGGCGTCAGGTCGCCAAGCCCCATTTCTTCGGCGTACTGTTTAAGGATCAACCAGAACCCCTGACGTGTCAGACGCTTGCCACGATGGTTGAGGAACAGCGCGTCGGTTGGCGCATCATTCCCACGGGCAAGCTGGCTGCGACTGTTATCACAGTACTCTTCCAGCGCAGTCACTGCGGATTCATTGATCGGCAGGACGCGTACGCGACTGTTTTTACCGGTGCAGCGCACAGTGCCCCGTACCAGGTCGATGTCAGTCATATTCAACGCCACTAGTTCACTTACCCGCATCCCGGTGGCGTACAGCAGTTCGAGCATCGCCTTATCCCGGATGCGCTCTGGTGTTGGCGAACGCAACGGCAACTCCAGCAGTTCGTCTACCTGGTGCGGAGTCAGCGCACGTGGCAGATCGCGATCAACCTTTGGCGAATCGATCCGCTTGGTTGGATCGTGTGGGACGACGCCGCTTCTAGTCAGGAACGCGAAGAACGACTTTACTGCTGCAACTCTGCGTGCAACTGTCGAACTGGCATAGCGACGCTCGCGGAGATAAAGCATAAATGCCAGAATATCATCGTGCGAAACATCACACCATTCGCGCCGACTTCTTGCGCTCACAAAGTCGCAGAATTGATCGAGATCGGTACGATATGCCGCGATAGTATTGGCGGCAAGATTGCGTTCGTCTGCGAGGTACTGCAGAAACGCTTCAATCTGATCATTCATAGTCTCTCCAGCGCCCTGCCGGGATCCAGCATAGATGGCAGACCACATTCTGATAATCTATAAGCATCTTTGCTGGCAGATGCGCATAGTGTACAACAGTGCATTGTGATGCTCGATGTCTGCGCATGGTACTGCAAGGCTTCCGATGTGTCAACCGACTGCCATTGCTTCAATATGCCAGGCAAAGAAGCGATCAAGATGGTCACGCGCTTCCGCGACGCTGGACGAGTGGTGCACTGCACTGCGCAGTGCGGCTGCGCCGGGCAGCTCAATGCCAAACTGTCCTATCAACTGTTTCAGCTTGTTCAGCGCCAGGCGTTCGGGCATTTCGTCGCAACACATCTCCAGGTAGCGCGTCAGAAAATCGTATTTGTCCGCGGGGGTGACTGTCATTGGTTGCATTCCTGCGCGTAATTGAGCGATCTGTCGGAAGATCCACGGATTATGTATTGCACCGCGCCCAATCATAACACCGTCAGCGCCGCTCTCGCGCAGACGGCGAAGCGCGTCGGCGGCATCACGAACATCTCCTGATCCGATGACAGGGATCCTGACAGCGCGCTTGACCTCAGCAACCCGCTTCCAGTCAGCAACGCCGCTGTACCCCTGGGCGCGTGTGCGCGGATGGAGTGCCAGCGCTGCCACACCAGCCTGCTCCGCCATTTTTGCTGTATCCAGGTAGTTCAGGCTCTCCTCGTCCCACCCGGCGCGAAACTTGAGAGTTACCGGGATCTGTACCGCAGCGCAGACTGCCTTCAACAGTCGTTCCATTTTCGGCAGATCGCGCAGCAGTGCCGAACCATGCCCGCTCCCAGTCACTTTTGGCGATGGGCATCCACAGTTGATGTCGAGAATATCGGCACCGAGTTCTTCAACGACGCGAGCAGCCGCCGCAACCAGGTCTGGATCACTGCCACTCAGTTGCATGGCAATGGGACGTTCTTCTGGCAGATAGTCGAGCTGGCGATGGCGGCTGCGCGCACGAGGGCTGACTGCCGAGGCGCTGGTCATCTCGCTGCACACCAATCCGCATCCGCCTAGACTGAGGATCATGCGGCGGAAGATGCTATCGGTGAAGCCAACCATCGGTGCCAGCACAATGTTCGGCTCGATGGTGATATGCCTGATCCGGTACTTCGTCGGAAGGGCGTCGTTCATAGACTGCAACAAACTAATTTGGCTTTCACAGAATAATGCCCATACGAATTATACCAGAGTCAATGGCGATCTAACGTTCAACGCTCAACGTTCAACCTTCAACGTTCGCCCGCATTCGCCATCGCAACACCATCCCCAGCGTCAACGACTCCAGCGCCGACGTAAGCGCAAAGGCTGCCGGAATTGCCACAACACCCCATGGTTCAAGCCATACCCAGATCAGTGCTATCCGCCCCATCAGTTGCGCGCAGTTGGTCACCAGCGGCGTCTGCGTATCGTGCAGAGCTATCAACCCACGTGTCAGCACTTCGGTTGCAACATACGCTGGCAAACCTGCAATATAGACAACCAGCAGCAATGCTGTCAAATCGCCTGCAGCGGCATCGAAGCGACCACGTTCAAACAGCAGGCGAATGAGCGAACGACCGGTCAGTGCCAGCATCAGCGCTGCTCCGATTGCCAGAATGATACTGATTGCCAGTGCCGCACCAATAGTCTTGCGCATACGCGCCCAGTCACCGCGTGCCGCACTGGCGGCGATGCGTGGGAATGCCGCCTGCGCTAGAGCGACTCCGATCAACCGCAGTGGCACACCCATCAGTAAACCCGCGTTGAAGAGCGTCGGCAGCGCCCCTGGCTCACGCGCCAGCGAGGCAAAGGCAGTATCGACGATTCCGCCAGCATAATTCACCCCGGACGACAATCCATTCGGCGTCAGCAAGCGAAGCATCCGGCGCAATTGCGCATCGTGTAGATCCAACACCGGTCGCAAACGAAATCGATTGGCGTGCAAGCCAAGCCAGAGAATAACCAGTTGCAGTAGCGCATCGCCAACCACGCCGTAGGTTGGACCGTAGATGCCGATACCGGGAATGAAACGCGCCGCCAGAATGCCGCCAATCATGGTGATGTTGTGGGTCACAATCGAGATCGCAGTAAGCAGAAACTGGTTACGCGCGTTCAATACCGCTATCGCCACACTGGAGATGACAACCAGGATCAGTTGCGCCAGCATGATCCGTGTCAGTGCCACGGTCAATGCCGCTGTGGCGCTATCGAAACCTGGAGCAATCACGAAGCGCACAAGGAAGGGGGCAAACACGATGCAGATGAGCACAATCAGCGCTACGACAGCGGTCAGTGTCGTTGCCGCCAGATTTACCAGACGCCGCTCGGCAGTGTCGCCTTCTTCGTAGCGCACGCCGAGCAACACCGGTATCATCGCGTTGGAAAGCGCCCCGCCGCTGATCAGGCTGGCAATGGTGTCGGGCAGGCGGAAGGCAGCGTAGTAGGCGCTCGCTTCCATTCCCGCACCGAATTCGGCGTTAAACAACGCCTGACGGATAATCCCCAATCCTGCTGATAGAACATATGCGGATATGAAAAGGATTGTCCCCTCGGCGATGGTGAATTCGCGCCGGATCATCGATCCACAGCCGCCCGCAACGCTCGAATGTTGCTCCATGGCGCCGTTGTTGGCATAACGCAACCGGTTGAGAGACACACGCGCCGCCCACCCATGGCATCGATAGCCTGTCGCGCCAATGTCTGAATCGTCGCTGGCGTACCCTCGACGATGTCACGCTGACTCAGCCCGCCGACGACCATGCCTGGAAAACGACGCGCCCCTTCTGCGAGGTCGGGCCCGGTGTCCCGATCGTGCCAGTTGAGCGCCTGCACCGGGTACTCTGCTGCAATCTCGAAGTAGGAATACAGCCCGTGCAGGTGGAGCAGGATGAAGGTTGTCTCTCCCTGTGCGGCGTGAACTGCTTCGAGGATGCGGAGATCGAGCGGGCGGCAGACGTCGCGGTACTCCGCTTCGCTGATGACGTCCGCTGTGCAGCGTTGCATAGCATAAAAGATGCCATCGGCGCCAGCTGCCAGTGCTGCTTTAACGAAGCGAATGGTTGTTTCGGTGATTGCCTCAAGTGCATGAAACAGATCGGATCGGTATCGCCGGAGATGGACGATCTCCATCCCGCCGCCAATCAGGTTCTTCGCCTGGCTGATCGGACTGAAGATCGTCGCCAGCAGCGGAACATCTGGATCGATCAGTTCGCGTGCACGACGGATCGCAGCCAGGTGCGCGCCGAGCGCTCCCGCATATGGATCAAGCGGCTCGATCCGACGCCAGTCGGCAGGAACGCTGACCGGATGCGCAACGTAGTCACTAGTGCCTTCGGGGTTCCCGCGGTACACTGCACGACATCCCCAATCTTCGACACAGAAACTGCTGGACGGTGTGAACTTCACAAAATCCCAATCGTAGTGCGCCTGAAACGCTGCAACCGACTGCGCCAGTTGTTCAGGATCCTGGTCATCGACCGGGAAATGACGCCACAACGCAACTGGCGGGCGATCAACTGGCTCACCACGAAGAGCGGCAGCAAGCCGCTCACGGTGCGTCATCGACATGGTGCACCTCGTTTCGGTGGCTTATTACTGCTTCTATGGTACCACAGTAACGCCAGTCGAGTGTTGGTAATCGTTCACTCCTGGAGGAACACACGTGTCTGTGAGCGAGGGCGTCCCGATCTCGTCGCGTCTACGACTACGATAGTAAGATGCCCTCACTCCCAGAATAAGAACACTTACGAACGTCGCAATCGTTGACGCCTGTGTGGTTGAGGTCTACAATGTTCATTATTCTGTAAAGGGAATCATCAGACGTATGGGACTCTATCCGCCTGACGATCCATTTTTCATCAGCACGTCTCTTTTCGGTATTCCGCTTGTTGTGCGATGGTACGGCGTTATCATTGTCGGCAGTGCGATGCTGGCAGGTTGGATCGCTGCCAGACGCGCTCGCCAGCGCGGGTATGATCCAGATCATATCTGGAACCTGCTGCTGCTTGGAATGGTATCTGGCATCATCGGTGCGCGTGCCTATTATGTCCTGTTTGAGTGGCCTCGCTTCGCTGGTGCATCGTGGCTGGAGATTATCAACCCGGCAACAGGCGGGTTGGCGATCCATGGAGCGCTGATCGGCGCTGTGGTTGCTGCTGCGCTCTACACACACTGGCAGCGCCTGCCGTTGCGCATCTTTCTCGATATTGCCATGCCTCCCTTCCTGCTAGCGCAGGCGATCGGGCGCTGGGGCAACTTTATGAACCAGGAGGCGTACGGCAGCCCAACACACCTGGGTTTTGGCGTTCTGATCGACGAGCAGCATCGCATCGGTCCGTACCGCGATATGCAGCAGTTTCCGCCCGATACCCTGTTCCATCCCACATTTCTCTACGAATCGGTCTGGAATCTCACCGGTTTTGGGGTGTTGATCTGGCTGGAGCGACGCCTGCGCGACTGGCTGCGTCCGCTCGATATTGCGTTATTCTATGCAATCTGGTACGGACTGGGGCGCTTCTGGATCGAAGGATTCCGGACCGACAGTCTGTGTTTGAGCGGTATCGGCGGTTCGTGTGAAGGGTCGTTGCGTGTTGCGCAACTGGTCAGTTTGCTGATGGTTATTGGCGGCATGATAGGTCTGGCGATTAATCACCATTACGCTGTCACACACGGAACGCAACCGAAGAGCGCTGAACGTTAGTATCACTTTCTAATGATGAAACATATGGGGAAGATGCATCCGCTGCGCCTCCTTCCTTGTTGTTTGCCGGTGCTGCACCACAGACGATGCAGCGAGCAGATGTTCCATCTTCCGGGGTGCAACCCTTTCGCCTTCAACCTTTTACACCCTCTCCTCGACTCGTCCAACCACGAACTTTAGATACCTTCCTTCGGGAAAGTGCGCTGGTGCTGGATGATCGAGCGGTTGACCAGCCTCGTGGATGATTTGCAACCGTCGGTCGGCGATGGCGCCAGCTGCTGCCAGCGCTTCGCGGAACGCCTCCGGTCCTACCTGGGTGGTGCAACTGGCAGTTGCCAGCAGACCGCCAGGAACGACGCAGCGCATACCAAGTGCGTTGAGTCGCGCATATGATCGCTGAGCCGCGAAACGACTCTCCTTACGCCGCGCAAAACTGGGCGGATCAAGGATCACCAGATCAAAGCGTTCCCCGGAGGCTGCATACTTCTCCAGCAACTCGAAACAGTCGGCAGTTTCAAACTGATGCCGTCCATCGTCGAGATTGTTGAGCATGAGGTTATAGTGGGTTGCTGTCGCCAGTCCCTTGCCAATATCGACGCTGACGACGCGGCGGGCACCGCCGCGTAGTGCATAGAGCGCAAATCCGCCAGTATAGGCAAAGCAGTTCAGCACGGTTCGTCCTGCAGCAAGACCTTCAACGAACCGCCGGTTTTCACGCTGGTCGAGGAACAGACCGGTTTTTTGAGCGGCATAGAGGGCGACGGCAAAGCGTATTCCATGCTCGGTAATCACAACCTCGCGCGGCGGCGCTTCGCCATACAGGGTTCTCAGACGTGCGCCGCTCTCCCCGTCAGGTGCTGCATCACGATGATCTTCATACGTCGCCGTGCGTGTCCCCGCCGATCCGCGCAGCGCTACACCGCGAAGGGTCGGGTCTACTTTGGCGAGCATCGCTGCCACGTCATCAACTAGAGTACGTGCACCGGGAGAGTACGACTGTATCACAGCAAAGTCACCGTAGCGATCAATGGTTATACCTGGGAGTCCATCACCTTCGCCAAAAACCCAGCGGTACGCAGTTATGCCCGCAGCACGCAACGGGGCGCGAAGTTCCCACGCTCTCGTCAGTTGATCGTGCAGCCAGATCGTATCAGGTGGGCGTCGCGTCGAGAAAATACGTAACGCAATTGGACCCTCTGCATCCCACAACGCATACCCCCGCCACGTGCCGCAGCGGACTGCCACCCACGCACCGGATGGCAGGCGCACGTTGGGCGGCACATGATCCCGATAGACCCAGGGATGCCCCTGAGCCAGACGCTCGCGCAGGAATGCTGGCAGCGCGATTTCTGGAAGATGCACCATACACTATCGGGTATCAAAATCCTGACTGATCGAACGTCTGCGTGAGAAGGATCGCCTGGTACTATCACACGCAGTGTAGCATGATCCTGAAGTCACTGCACAGAAATCAAGGGGAGTGTGTCAGGAGAGACGCTTTTCAGGCAATGCGCAGCGCTTTATCTGGTGCATCTTGTGATCAGACGTATCTCTTGAGATGCCTGAGCGATTATTACAAAGAGAGAGGTGAAACCTGCCTTCATCTGTCACGTATGTTCAGGCAGGAGTGTGTGATATGATCTTGTGTGATAAGGAGAGGGATAAGGCCGTGTCGTCGATACTCCTAGGAGTCTTGTGTCTGATTGTCATTTTTGCCGTAATCGGTGTAGTCGGCTTCATCGTAGCGCTGAAGATGGGGGTCATTGTGCATCAAGCGACGAAGCCCACATACCTGGATACCGGCAATTACACCCTCGACCAGGGGCGTGAAGTGCGACCTGAGGAGGAAGAGCGCGCACGTCTTCCGCGAGATGGCGCGTAGCAGCGACGCCGATGAGTAACGCTCTGAAAATAGCGCTTGTAGTGGGGATTGCTATTGCTATCGAAGCGCTTATACTTCGGCAGTTGTTTCTTGGCTTCCCCACATGTGTCTTTGTCGGTGCGTTCCTGATCGCCAGCGTTCTCCTGGTGTTCATTCAGTATCTGCTTATGAAGCGCTGGTCGACACTCTCTGCCTCTCTGCGTCGTCGGAAGTCGCAATCCGAACCCGCGTCGAACTTTGATCCCGGTCTCAGTCCCCCGTCCACGCCGGTATTTCACAGCATCGAGGCCCCAGAACGGAACGGCGCGCTTCCTGATCAGGAACGACATAGTGTGCTTCCTGAGCATGAACAACATGCTGCGTCATCTGATGAAGATGGTATAATACAAAAGGAAGTATCATAACTGGCAGGGAATAGACCGTTGAGTGCAGCCGAATTACTCCAGCAGATCGCCAACGAAGTTCGCACGTGCACGGCGTGTCGATTGCATCAGTCGGCGATGAGAGCCGTTCCGGGCGAAGGTCCGCCGGATGCGAAAGTGATGTTCATTGGCGAGGCGCCTGGTTTCCATGAAGATCGCCAGGGTCGTCCATTCGTGGGTGCTGCCGGGCAATTTCTCGAAGAGTTGCTTGCGCTTGCCGGGTTGCGCCGGAGTGATGTATTCATCGCCAACGTCATCAAACACCGCCCACCGGACAATCGGGATCCGGAGCCGGACGAAATTGCTGCGTGCAGTCAATTTCTCGAACGGCAGATTGCTGCGCTGAATCCGCTGGTGATTGTGACGCTTGGGCGCTTCTCGATGGCGCGCTGGTTTCCAGGGGAGAAGATCTCCCGCATCCACGGTCAACCTCGCTGGATCGACGGACGTCTGATTGTTCCGATGATGCATCCGGCTGCAGCGCTCCATCAACCGCAGTACCGCGCTCTGATCGAAGCGGATTTTCGTAGATTGCCGGAGTTCATCGCGCAGGCGGAAGCGCGGTCGGTGCACAGCGCTGCTCCTGCTGCGCCCGAAAAGCCAGATGATCCAGACGTGCAGCAACTGTCGCTGTTCTGAGCATCTATGAAGACGTATCGGCTTTCTCCGTCAGGACGACGCAGCGCGATTGTTTTGCTGATTGGCGCGATGCTTATCTGGGTGTTTGCGTTGTGGACGCTGCGGATTACACTTGCTACCAGCAGTGATCCTTCTGCCGGGTTGTTTCAGGCATTGCAGGAAAACCTTGACCGCGGGCTTTCCGTCGGTCAGGTTATTCCTGCATTGCTGATGGTAGTGCTGCTTATTGCGACACCACTGGTTCTATGGAATATTCTTGAAGAGTGGGGCGCGCAGTATACGCTGACCGACGCTGGCTTGCGGTTTACATCGCTTGGTATCGCATTGAACTGTTCCTGGGATCGCATCACCGGCATTCGTCGTCTTGGAGATGATGCTGACGATCCGCTCGATGCCATTATGGTGAGCGACGATCTGTCGTCTCAGATCAAGAATCCGCTGGTACGCTGGCTGCACTGTCAGGCATGCGGTGCCCAACGCCTGCTAATCTATCCAGGCGTTGAAGACCGCGACGATCTGCTCCAGGAGATCCGCGTGCGCTCCGGTCTATCCGATGCGCAGTCAGCATTATCACGAGCATAACAGGCTGTGGTGCCGCCTGTAATGATATTTGGAATAAAAACAGAGCCGCTCCAGGAGCGGTCAAAAAGGAAAGGAGTGTAGCAGAGACCGCAACGAACGATGGTCCCTGCTCGAAGGTGCTTATGGCAAAAAACAGATTACGTGCAATTCCGCTTGGCGGCGCTGGTGAAGTGGGCCGCAACATGTGGGTTCTGGAGCACAACGATGAGATTCTTGTCCTCGATTGTGGGGTGATGTTCCCGGAAGCCGATATGCTTGGCGTCGATCTGGTGCTTCCCGACATTACCTATCTCCGCGACCAGAAGGACAAAATTAAGGCGATTGTGCTGACACACGGGCACGAAGACCATATTGGTGCAGTGCCATACCTTGCGCCAGAACTTGATTTCCCGCCGATCTACGGCACGCCGCTGACGCTTGGCATGCTGTCAGTAAAACTCAAAGAGCATCGCCTGCTTGATCGTGCCAAGCTGGTGAAGATGCAGGCGGGCGAGTCGTTCACCATTGGCTCCTTTACGATCGAACCGTTCAGCGTTGCGCATTCGATCCCTGATACGGTCGGTCTGGCGATCGACACGCCAGTTGGTCTGGCAATCTATCTGACCGACTGGAAGTTTGATCACACGCCAGTGGATGGGCGTCCTACCGATATTGTCAAACTGTCGGAACTGGGCAGACGGTCGCCACTGGTGCTGATTACCGACTGTGTGCGGGTCGAGTCGAAAGGGTACACGCCGAGCGAGCAGGTGGTCGGCGAGGCGTTTGACGCGATCTTCGCAACTGCGCCCGGTCGGATTATTGTGGCAACCTTTGCATCGAATATATCGCGTGTGCAGCAGGTGATCGACTCGGCGGAAGCGTATGGGCGCAAAGTTGTTATTGCAGGGCGCAGCATGGAGAATATGACGCGCATCGCGCTCGAACTTGGGTATCTGCGCGCGCAACAGGGCACGTTGATCCGCCCGCAGGAAGCGGCAGGTCTTGCCGACGATCAGGTGGCAGTTATCTGCACCGGCAGTCAGGGTGAACCGATGTCGGCGCTAGCGCGCATGGCCAACCGCGACTATCCCCACGTCAAGATCAAGGAAGGTGATACCGTTGTTGTTTCAGCAACGCCTATTCCGGGCAACGAGGTGTCGGTCAATCGGGTGATCAACAACCTGTTCCGTCTTGGCGCTGAGGTGATCTATGTTGGCAGCCCTTCGAGCCTGGCAGTGCACGTTTCCGGTCACGCTGCTCAGGAGGAACTCAAAATGGTGCTCGCTATCCTGCGCCCAGAGTTCGTGGTACCGTTCCATGGCGACTATCGCCACATGATGCTTTACCGTAAACTTGCGCTTAGCATGGGCGGGTTGTTCTCTGAGTCGAACGTGATCATCCCCGAAAATGGCGCTGTGATGGAGTTCAGTCGCAACTATGTGAAAGTGACCGGCAAAGTTCCGGTCGGGTACGTCTATGTGGACGGCACAACCGTCGGTGATGTGGGGCAGGTAGTCGTGCGTGACCGTCAGTTGCTGGCGCGCGATGGCATTCTGATGGTCGTTGTCAGTATCGACCGAACTACCGGAGAACTCGTTGCGGGACCGGATGTGGTCTCGCGCGGTTTTGTCTATATGCGTCAGTCGGACGACCTGATCGAGTCGACGAAGAACATTGTGCGCGATGCGCTCTCGAAGCGGAACGGTGGTGGCAAGATGGAGATCGACAGCGCATTCGTCAATCGCAAGATCAAGGATGTCGTGAGTGACTATCTCTACGGGCAAACACGCCGCCGTCCAATGGTTTTGCCAGTGGTCATGGAGGTGTAGGTCGGGCATGTGGAGATGCCCATCTTTGTTTCCTGCCGTAGTTCAATGGTAGATGGCACATTGGGGAGAGGAAGGTGTAGTGGAAAGATGGTAGCCGCTCACTCCCTCTCCCTGAGACAGGGACTGAAAGGCAACAGAGCGTCAGTAGAAGGTGAAACATTATTGCCCTCTAGGACGCACACTATTCCGCACTGGTTCTGGTGCATCCGCTTCTTCACGCAACCGTGCAAACAGGCGTTCACGCAGATGACGCAACTTTTCCTGATACGCTTGCGTGCGGATTGGATCAGTCCACATAATCAGCGCATCCTCACCATTATCGGTGTAATAGCGCGGTCGCATACCAGCGGGGCGAAAACCATATTTCAGATATAATTGCTGGGCAACAACATTGCTGACGCGCACCTCCAGCGTCAGCACATCGGCTTGGAGATCGAGCGCCTGGTCAATCAGACCGTTGAGCAGCAACTCGCCAATGCCGCGACCGCGGTACTCCGGCGCTACGGCAATCGTGGTAATATGCCCCTCGTCAACGCTCAACCAGACCCCGCCATACCCAACGATCGGGAAGTCGCGCGATGATGGTTGCTGCCCAAAGATCGCAGGGAAGATGCTCGAAAGCAGGTTGCGTCGTGTGAATTGGCGTTCGTCGCGAGAGGGCGGCGGATTCGGCGAGGCGCGCGCGACGATGTAGCGACTCGTTGAAGGCGAGCGCAGTTCGTGGCGATAGGTGTTGGCAGACCAGAGTGTACTGAAACTGGCGCGCTCTATCGCCTGCACTTGCTCGATGTCCTCTTCGGTCATGCGCTCGACAAAATAATACACGGTGGTCTCGTGTTGGCTATCGTTTCGGTTCAAGCGGACGCGCAAGGTTCGGATTGTTCGGATCGAGCAGCAGTTGACCGGGGTATGCGCCGTCTTTGCCGAAATTCCCGCCGCCCTGGAACAGCCCGGTCACCTCGACACGCCCCCAGACGAAACTGTTATTCGGACCGAGGTTCAATTCACCAGAAACGCTGGGCGGAAACCCTTCCATCCAGATCATCTTACCGATCGGTTGCGGGCTGCTTCCGTCTTCTTCGGTGGAAACCCCTTCAGCTAGTACATAGATCAAGGAATTCCAGAAATAGTACCCCTGCGTCGTCACGGTTTGACCGTTATACCGCGCTGGATCGGCGACCAGGTCAAACAAAGAAACTTTCCCCTCGCCGAGAGGACGATTGTCGATGCGATACTCCCGTCGTCGAATCCGCTCAATTGGCTCAGCCGAAGCGACAAGAATTCGATGTCTGTACGCATTCTCCGCGCCAAACGGACCACCGGTCTCAAACCGGCCCTTCACCCGCACAAAGCCGTAGACGGCATCACCGGGTCGATGCAGTTCAGCAGCTGCGTCTCGTGGAAACCCTTCGAGCCAGATTGGCTCTCCCAGCGGTTGAGCGTCGAGACCGTTATCGAGCGTACTGACCCCAAGCGCCAGCACCTCACGCCCGTCACGACTCAGGTATGCACCTGATACCGTAATGTCTTTACCGTTGAATTCCTGTGGACGATCAAGTAGATCGGGAACGTAGAGCGATGATGGACCATCGCCTGTACACGCAACCAGGATTGCGCCAGCGACAAGCACAAGCGTCATCCATGAGATGCGTCGGATATAATTGTGCATATACATTTACATATGCGCTTTCAGCTTGGATGGGGATCTCTTCCATCGGGCATTATAAAATCCAGCGAAGAAGTTGTCAAAACTGGTGTAATCCATATGTCATCCTGCTGGCACTTCAGGCGTTGATTCTAGTAATTGAGTGCTCGTATAATAATGCCAGGAATGAGTAGGGGGTCTAACGTTATGTCTGTCCTCTTTGTTGCGCTGGGAATCATGGTATTAGCGCTGCTTGCACTGTTGCTCTGGTTCGTGCCGCACCTGCTGCACCAGCAATCGGCGCGGGTCGCTGGTGAGACTGCCCAACTGCGTGAAATGCTGCTCAATCTGCTCAATGAACAGGAAGCGGTAGCAATGCGGCAGGCGCAGCTTGGCGCGTCGCTATCGACGCTCCAGGGACGGCTCGAAGCGCTGGCGCAGAACGGCGGCGTCACCCGGACCTCCCCTGAACTGGTTGTAATGATTGATCAACTGGAAGCGCGTCTGAGCGATCTTCAGAGCCAGATCCAGTCCTGGCTTGATGGTCGCCAGCACAGTCTGCAAATGCGTGACCGTCAGGACAACGAAGCATGGGCGAATCTGATGGGATTGCTGGCAGCGATCCAGGAGCGTCTGGGGGCATTGTCACGTGACCGCGCGAATGCGATGGCAGCGTTACAAGCCAGTCAGTTGCTCGAAGATCTCGAACGTGAGATGCAGCAACTGCGCGCCATTTCGGAAGACATTGCCACGCTGCAAAACAGATTGCGACGTTCGCTCAGTGAGCGTGAGCAGCACTTGACCCTGGTACGTACTCGCCTGACGAACAATATTACGACCCGCGGCGCTTGAGTGTGTATTTTCGAAACAGTACTCTATTCCTGATGGTCCGTAGTTCAGAAGTATGGTACGATAAGCTTATGAGCATCATCGTCGTTGACAACCAGGTCGTTCACTATGAGGTGCTGGGTCGTGGTCGTCCCGTGCTCTTTCTCCATGGCTGGATGGGCAGCTGGCGCTACTGGTTCCCGACGATGGAGCACGTGAAACAGTACTACCGTGCCTACTCATTCGATTTCTGGGGCTTTGGCGAGTCGCGCCGCAAGAGCACGACCGAGAGTATCCAAAATTACAGCGATCAGGTTATTCGTTTCCTTGATGCTCTCGGCATTGACCGCGTCCTGCTGGTCGGTCACTCGATGGGCGGCATGGTAGCGCTCAAAACGGCGATTGATCATCCAACGCGCATCGCGCGTGTGGTGACAGTGGGCGCTCCGATTGTCGGCTCGTCCCTCTCCTGGTTGCTCAAACTCACCTATCATCGACCGCTTGCCAATACATTGGTGAGCGCTCCCTGGTTGCGTCGTTTTCTGTTTCGCCACTTCCTGGGCGAGACGAACGATCCGGCAGTGCATGAAATCCTCGACGACAGCCTGAAATCTTCTGCCAGTACATTGCAGCGCTCGATTGCCTCGATGTTGTACACCGACCTGCGTCCAGAACTGCCGAAACTGGCTGTTCCTGCGCTGATCGTTCATGGCGGGCGGGACGAGATTGTGAACCCGAATCAGGCGGATCTGTTCCACCATGTGCCGCTGGCGCAGGTCGTCGTGATGCCGAAAAGTCGCCACTTTCCTTTCCTTGATGAGGCTGAGCAGTTCAATACGCTGTTGCTCAGTTTTCTGGCAAACGATCACTCCTCCTTTCGCGACAGCATCGCGCCGCAAACAGTAGTACGCTCTTCACTCACGCCTTGAATGCTATCTTTTGCGCTGGTGATCCCAACTAGCGCTGCGACGCTTTCCTGGATGCAGCGCTGTTGAGTCTGTTGTGCGCGTCATTGTGGTTATGCGTTCTGTGGTATAATCGAAGCGCGTGATTTTCGCCATCGTGAGAAGAATCCTATGCCGCTCTACGAGTATCAATGTGGTGACTGCTCGCGCACCTTTGATCTGCTTCGTCCCTATCACCTTGCAGACGAAACACTGGACTGCCCGGTCTGTGGCAGTGATCGCATACGACGCAAAATATCGGTGATTACGCTCAGGCTGGATCAGGCGTCGAATCACATCGAAAACGGAACGATGGGCGCCTGCTGTGGCAGGAGTTGCGGTTGCGCGTCGCATGGCGGTCAGGGATGATGCGGAAACATTCACAACAGGACAATATATGAAAGTTATTATTCCTACTGCAGGGCTTGGGACGCGCCTGCGTCCACATACCTATAGTAAGCCCAAACCACTGGTATCGGTCGCCGGCAAGCCGGTCCTCGGTCATATTCTCGATACGCTGACGCGATTTCCGATCGATGAAATGATCTTCATCACCGGCTACCTGGGCAATCAAATTGCCGACTATGTTACCTCGAACTACAAAATTCCGGCGCGGTTTATCGAGCAAACCGAACTGAAAGGTCAGGCGCACGCTGTCTATCTGGCGCGTGAAGTTGTCAACGGTCCAACGATTATTCTGTTCGTGGATACGATCTTTGAAGCGGACCTCAGTTGCCTGACGGAGCAGGATATCGATGGCGCCATCTTCTGCAAAGAAGTGGATGATCCCCGGCGTTTTGGTGTCGCTTTCACCAAGGATGGATACATTACCAGACTCGTGGAGAAACCGACGACCGATGAGTCGAAGCTGGCAATGATCGGTCTGTACTATATCCGCGACATTCAGTGGTTGATGCGCGCAATCGAAGTCCTGATGCTGCGGAATATCCAGACAAAAGGCGAGTACTTTCTCACTGACGCCCTGCAGTTGATGGTTGAAAATGGCGCCCGCTTCACCGCACCTACCGTTGATGTCTGGGAAGACTGCGGCAAGCCAGAGACAGTGTTGCGAACGAATCGTTACCTGCTCGATCATGGTCGCGATTACGTTGATACCAGTCGTCTGTGTGGTTCGATTATTATTCCGCCTGTCTATATCGATGACACGGCGCAGGTGATCAATTCGATCATCGGTCCGTATGTGTCAATTGCGGCTGGCGCTGTGGTGAAGGACTCGATCATTCGCGACTCGATTATCAATCGTGATGCGCAAATTGTCTCCGCCACGCTTCAATCGAGCCTTATCGGTGATCACGCGGTAGTCCTAGGGGACTTTCGCGAACTTAATGTGGGCGACTCCTCCGAGATCCGGTACGGTCGTCCGGCGCATTGAAAAGAATTGAGGGTTGCTATGCTGCACTTTCCGAGCTCCATCGGCGTTGTGGCCGGGGGAGTGGCCGGTGAGGGCCAGCGGAAGGCGAGCCAGTATAGTCTGCGACCGCCATTGCTGCGTTTGAGCAGTCGCGACAACTGGGACTCTGCATGTGGTGAGCAAGAGTTGATTCAGCGTATGGTGGCGCTGGCGCACGCTGCCGGTCTTCCTTTCTCCCGCACGTTGATTGTCACCTACTACGTGTCGCTGAAGACGAACCCTTTCGTTCTTCTGACCGGCGTTGAAGGCGCAGGCAAGGCGGAACTGGTGACTTTGTTCGCTGAAGCATTGCTTGGCCATGGTAGCCCGCAATTTGCGCTAATCAATGGCGATTCGTCCTGGCTTACGGCAACAGGGGATCACCATTCGTTTCGTTCGTTGTTCGATCGTTTTACCTCATTACGCTTCCTCGAACTGCTGCAAGAGGCTGCCGATCCGGGGAGTGCCGGAAAGGTGTTTATTGTCTGCTTCAGTGGTCTGCTTCCGGCAGAGGTGAATTATTACTTTACGACCTTACTGAGCGTCGATGAGGAGGGGCGTAAACGTTTGCGACTCCCCGGCATTCCCAATGAAGAGCATCCCGTTGTACCGCCGAACGTGTCGATCACGGCAACAGTGCATACTGCGGAATGTGCTGGCGTATTGCATGCGGATGTCTTGCGCCAGGCTGGCGTGATCGCTTTTCGCGCCGGACGAGTCAACAATGTCATGTGGCGCCCGCTTGCACCCGCGCCAGTCGGACTACAACGCCTGTGGTTGCGTGTCGGTCAGCGTGATCCGCTCGTTGCACGCGATCATCTGTTGCGGATCATCGGCGCAAGTCAGTGGAACCGCATGGGGTGTTCTGAACCGCTGGCTTCGGCGCTTAGACGCGCAGGTGTAGTGATGATGCCCCGACTGCGCCAGGAGGTGATGCGGTACGTTGCCAATAGTTTCGACGAAGAGGGGCGTGGGTTGTTCGATCCAGACGATGTGCTGCGGAATGCACAAATTGCCTTTGATAGCCAGGTAGCGCAGCGGTTGATCTGGTATCTGCGCGATGAGCTCGATCCACACCTGCTTACCGGTCTGATGAACGATCCTGATGTGTCCCGTCCGCTGGCGTGGGCAGGGTGACGCCAGAAGCGTGGGCAGACGGTGATTTCTTGCGTGAAGAACGGCGTCGCGCCGCTGCATCACTGTTGCCATTAATGACCCGATCGATAGCATTGTCTTCGAGGGCAACGGTGGCGGCATATTCGTCGATCTGAACGCTGCGTCGTTGCCGTAGCGCCAGCAGTGCCACGCGTCGAATGTCCTCGATAGTTGCAGTCAGCCGAAAATCGGCAGCAGCACGGGCGCGCGCCGCCTCAAATAGCGCAATTTCGGCGCGATGCGAGGGGATTGCCAGACGCTGAATGCAATCGATGGCAAAACGTTCGGCGTCCCGGTCAATCGTCACCTGGGGGAGAATTTCACGCGCGGCTGCAATTTCCTGCTTGAGTTTCGCAGTCTCATCGGCATACCCGGCGCGGAATGCCTCCGGATCCTCGCGAAAACGACGCGCGCGGCGGTAGATCTCCAGGCGTTGATCGGGGTCCATCAGTGGCGCTACCCATACGCGCAATCCGAAACGATCGAGGATCTGCGGACGCAGGGCTCCTTCCTGGGGGTTCATTGAACCGATCAGAACGAACTGCGAGGGATAGAGGCGCGTCATGGGTCCGCGGCGCACGAATGTGCGTCCTTGTGCAGCAGCGTCGAGAATAGCATCGACCACCCGCGCGTCCAGCAGGTTTACTTCGTCGATGTAGAGGACGTTGCGGTGCGCGCGCGCCAGAACGCCTTCCTCCAGCAGAACGCGCTGTTGTTCGAGCGCCACCCGCTCATTGATCCCGCCCACCACATCCTCCATGCGGGCGTTGAGCGGCAGTTCGATAATACGCATCGGGCGACGACGTTTGACCGGATTGCCAGCTTCATCAGTTTCTTCGACTTCCACCATTGGCATCACGTCGAGCAACCCGCGCACAGCTGTCGTTTTGCCGACGCCGTAGGGACCGATCAGGAGCACACCGCCGATCTGCGGGTTGATCAACGCCAGCACAAGCGCCGTTTTCAACTCCGCCTGACCAACGATTGCCAGAAACGGAAAGGGCAGCACCTCGTCCACAACCGCACTCACAACAGTTCGATATCGGCGGCAAGGATTTCGAGATCGGGACGTTCTTCTTCGATCCAGCGTAGCACTGCCTGGATCTGTCCTTCAACGTAGTCGCCCGACCCAGATACGCAGGCGATGCCGAGTACTGCGCGCCCGTAGTTGTCGTGCGCATCGACTTCGGTGACCGAAACGTTGAAGCGGTTGCGCATTCTGCCAAGCAGTGATTTCACGATGCTCCGTTTCTCTTTGAGCGAGCGAATGCCAGGCAGTCGCAGGGTAACCATGCATGCTGCAATAATCATCGCACAGTTATGTTGCTTTAGTTCCATGACCAGGGCCACAAATTGGCATAACGGTTCGGACCAGAGCGCGGCAGCATGGCGATTTCCATCTGGAGCATGCCGGTGATCTCACGGATGCGTGTGGCGACATCGCATTCGAGCCAGCGTTGTTTCCGCTGATTGTCCACGTGCAATCGGTGCGCCAACCAGTAAGAGAGTTCGACGGCATCAACCGGCAGGTTGTCACGCTCATACGTACGACCAGTGGCGCGCTCGATGGTTGTCCAGTATCGGTCATACGTCCGTCGCAGTTCGCTCAACAGATCGACGGAAAGGTTCGAGATGTCTTCCGATAGTTGCGCAACTGAAGCAACGATGTATGGTTCGTGCTGCATGATGTACTGCACGCGGAAACGACGTTGCCCCCTGGCGATCAGCAGGTAGCGTCCATCGTCGAAACGCTGGCTTTCGGTGATGCGGGCAATCGTGCCAACCTCGAACGGCACGACCGCCTCGCGCAGAATATTGTCGTCGATGCCTATCTGGCGACGCAAACTGCGGATGAACGGATCATCGGGATTGACCTCGCTGCCAGAACGGAGCAGAACAATCCCGAACGGTTGTTGGTGTTCCAGGCATTGACCAATCATGAGGCGATACCGCTCCTCGAAAATATGGAGCGATATCGGCGCACCCGGAAACAACACTGTATGTAATGGGAAGAGTGGTAGTTTCATAGGTTATGGCTCCGCGCTGGTAGTGCATGTCCACACTGTGGCAGTGCCAGCGCCGTTATGCAGGTCGATTAAGAGTTCGACTTCCGGACCTGAGAGCGCCTGGATCAATGCGCCAGTCTCGAAACGTCCTGGCAGTCCCTCATTCATTACCGTCACCGTGCCGACGCGTAGTTCGAGCAGATCGGGGCGTAGGTCGACCCCGCTAGCACCGACGGCAACGAGCATACCACCCCAATCGGGCAGATTACGGGCGCACATGAGGCGCACTGCTGTTGATCGTGCGACGGCGCGCGCTACCCGTGCAGCATCGGCGTCGGTGACTGCGCCGCGCACAGTGACAAAAATATGTTTACCACCGGATGCCGCGTCGCGCAATACCTGCTGTGCCAGATCATAACAGAGTGCATCAAGCGCCTGTTGCCATGCGCCGAGTTCCCGCGACCTATCGACAATCGGCGGTCCGCCAGCTGCCCCGTTCGCCAGTACCAACACTGCATCGTTCGGACTGACGTCGCCATCGATATACAGTCGTCCAAACGAGCGACTCACACTCTGATCAAGGGCGCGCATCAGCAAGCGCGACTCTATCGGCGCATCGGTCGTGATAACGCAGAGCAGCGTCGCTAGGTTTGGGCTGACCATCCGCCCTCCTTTCGCCATACCTGCCAGCGTCACCGTGCGCCCCTCACGGAGCGAAACGCGCAGGGCGCGCTCCTTCGGTCGTGTCTCGTTCGTCAGAATGGCGAGCGCAGCACGTCGTCCGCCATTGCTGTCAAGTTCGGATGCAGCACGGCGAATCCCCTCACGCATCCGGTCGAGCGGCGGCGCGACGCCAATCTGCCCTGTCGAGAGCATCAAGACGCTGTCACGTGGAATTTCCAGTTCTTCCGCAGCAATTTTAGCGCAATGCACAACTGTCGCCAGTCCGGGTTGACCAGTGCCAGCATTGGCATGCCCGGCATTAATGACGACTGCGCGAATGTTGTCGCGCTTACGCGCCAGGATTGCCTGATTGAAGAAGATCGGCGCGGCGACGATGAGATTGGTAGTAAAGAGTGCCGCAACCTGGCAGGGATATTGTGAATACACAATCGCCAGATCGCGGGCGCGGATCTCCTTCAGCCCACACGAGACACCGGTGGCGCGAAACCCTGCCGGACTTGAAACATGCCCATCTTCAATAATATTGTAACTCATAGCAATCTACCACACACGACAGATCAGACCTTTCAGGTATTCTCCTTCAGGAAAGGTCAGCAGCACTGGATGATCGGGGCTTTGGGACAGCCGTTCGATGATCTGCACATCACGGCGCGCGTCGAGCGCTGCGCCGAACACTACCTTCTGGAACAGGTCGGCAGACACCAACCCCGAGCACGAGAAGGTCGCCAGAATGCCGCCGGGACGCAGCAAGTGCATCGCCTGCATGTTAATGTCCTTATAGCCGCGAGTAGCGCGTTCGACCTGCGATTGTGCAGTAGCGAATTTGGGCGGATCGAGAATGACCACATCGAAGCGACGCTGTTCTTCGCGATAGCGCCGCAGCAGTTTGAAGGCATCGCCGGACACCGTTTCCACCGGTGTTGCGATCATATTAATGGTCAGACCTTCACGAAGCATACTCAACGCAGCCTCGCTGGTATCGACTGCTGTGATATGGCGTGCTCCTGCGCGCGCTGCTGCAATCGTGAAGCCGCCTGTGTAACAAAAGCAGTCAAGCGTCTCCGCACCGTTGCAGTGCGCTGCAACACGCAACCGGTTGAAGGCCTGATCCAGGTAGGCGCCAGTTTTTTGCCCGGAGCACACGTCTACCACATGCCAGATGTCACCCGGAAAGCGCATACGCAGGCGTGCGGGCGGCGTTTCGCCCCAGAGCACGCCGGATGCCGGCGGGAGACCCTCCTTCTCGCGCACATCGGCGTCGCTGCGCTCATAAATGCCGCGCGGCGCTAGGGTTTCCACCAGGATGCGCGTCACGGCTGCACTACGCTGCGCCATTGCCTGGGTCAACAGTTGCACGACTAGAAAGCCAG
The DNA here is from genome assembly GCA_017743475.1 of Roseiflexus sp. GTDB lineage: Bacteria > Chloroflexota > Chloroflexia > Chloroflexales > Roseiflexaceae > Roseiflexus. The sequence continues at coordinate 82,848 of JAGHYV010000002.1, forward strand.
CATAATAATCGACGATCAGTCCGGGTATCCCGTCGGACTCAGCATAGATCAGGCGGCATGCTCCTTCCTCGGTGAACATGCTGAGTCTGCGGCGACCATCAATCGCCCGCTCGATGCGCCGACGGATGAGCGCATCATCGATAGGCTCATCCGGGTTCCACGTGAACAGGCGGACACGAATCTGCGATCCATCGCTCCAGCACCCGCGCGCCAGCCACTCACCGTCAGCGGAGCACACATCGACCACCGCACCGCGTTCGGGCTGGCGCCCCTGGATACGTGCAATTGCGCCGGAAAACACCCACGGATGACGTTGAACGACGGGCCGCTCTTTGCCTGGCTGCAACGTAACGGTTGTCATAGGGTACGACACACGGTCACAGGTATTCAGTCTACTGTAACACGCTTATGGGGGATAGTCAATGGTTGCGATGCCCGTTCTGCCGCTCTCATGCTATCGAATGGCTGAGAATAGTTTACACTGCCGGTATCAGAACCCGAAAGCAACATGCTCATAGTCGGTACAGAGCAGATAGAGCGGCGGTTCGTCCTCTTCGATTGTCGGAAAGCGTCCGATGGGATGCAGAAAGCGGTTGTCGGCGGCATCATCGTTGATCGACGAAACCTCGCCAGCCAGCACTCGACCGCCCTCCGCCCAGAATGTATGGTACAGAAGCGGTGGAAGTGTGATACTTTCGCCAGGATGCAACACAACGACGCCACCAGGAGCGACCGTGCGACGCACTCCATCGGTGCTTACTTCAATCATGCGAGTTTCGTCGAGGCGCTCGTCTGGCGTCGAGTGGTACAGTTGTACCATCAGCGCGCCGCCGCCGCGATTGATGATGTCTTCGGTCTTCTTCCAGTGGAAATGCAAAGGCGTGATCTGTCCGTTTTCGACGATCAGTATCTTTTCGGCATATGGTTTGCGTGTAGGATCGCGGGGATTGCCGTTGCGCAGGGTGAACAGGGTCAGACCGGTGCGCACGAAATCTCCCGTACCAAAATCGGTGACATCCCAGCCGAGTCGATTGGCAATGATTTCGGCGCACTCTGGTCCACGGGCGCGCCACTCGTCGGGTGTCCAGTAAGCGAATGGCGGCAGATAGAAGCCGCGTTCGCGAATGAACGCATCGGCAGCGCGCAGGATGGCGTTAATGGCGGAACGTCGCATAGGTCCGAACCTTTGCTCTCTGATCGATTGCGTGAATGTCTCAATCCTGAAACAGATATGATCACGTTTCGTCCTGGGCGGCGCGTGTATATTGTGAAAGGCGTCCGTTTGCGCAGGCCGGACACCGCTTTCTATTGTACCACTCCGCCATTGATGCGTTTCACGGCGTTCTGTGAAAGGAGGACGAGGAATGGTTCATCGTGCGCATCGCGCCCATCTTTCACCAGTGCTGGTTGCGGTTATGCTCGTATGTATCACGCTGCTGTCGTTCACTCCATCTGCATCTGCGCAATCGGCGCCGCCGCGACGCCCCTGTTCTTTCGATGATCCCAGCGGATGGGTCACCTGCTCACCCTACTATACCGCCGACCAAGAGAACTGAAGGATGTCTATTTTACGCGCTACTACCCTGAGACCCGACATAATCTGTATCTGCCCTTTCTCAAGTACTGGGATTCGGATGGGAGGATTGCCGGTCTTCGGGTACCCCATTAGCGAAGCGTTTCTGTAGCAGATCGAGGGGCGCTGGTACATCAGTATTTCGAGCGTCAGCGCTTTGAATGGCACTACGATCCGGACAATCCCGATCATCATCGCAAAACTGATTTTTCGAAGGAATACTGGTTGCCGCCGGCGCAAAGCGTCCGCCTCGGTCGGCTGGGAGTCGAGGTGCTGAGCTGTCAGGGGCGCGACTGGCAAACATTTCCGAAGGGTGATCCTGCTGCGCCGCACTTCTTCCAGGAAACCGGGCATGCAATTGCGCCGGAGTTCTGGGGATACTGGTCGAGCCGTGGACTGGAGATGGATGGCAGACCCGGATTTTCCCGCGCTGAGAGCCTGGCGCTGTTCGGGTATCCAATCTCTGAAGCGCAGGTCGAGCATGGTCGTCTCACCCAGTGGTTCGAGCGGGCGCGGTTCGAGTATTTCCCGGAATTTGCCGGAACGCCGTATGTGGTTCAGCTGGGTCTACTGGGCAGGGAATTGGCAGAGGAACGGAGCGGGGAAGAACCGTTCCTGCCGACGGATGCGCTCAGCATTGCCAGCGCCGCCAGGCAACGCATGCTGCTGGCATCGGGTCAGGCGCTTCAGCGTCCGCTGAAATCGCGCCCGGAATTGCAGGCGGCTGCTGATCAAGCGGCTGCGGAATGGCATCAAGCGTTCGCCACAGGCGGAGATACCAGTGCAATCATGCGGCGTATAGGCGCAACATACGCCAGTATGGGGAATTATCTTGCGCCGTCGATGTGGAACATTCATCCCCATGACCCGATTAGGGGAGGTATCGGAAGGTTTCAAGCGGATTACGCTTATGGCTTTTTTGAGTTCTCAACGCTAACCATCGGCGTGTATGGTCCTGTCTGGCACCTTAATACGCCAGCTGTAACCTTAATTTTTATCCCGGAACCAGAGTAACTCAGACATCTGAAGTATCGTCGTTTAGACGACGCATGAAACACGATGCAACGCCGCCATCGCTCCTAATCGTTATGCCGGTGCGCCAGCACTGACGATCGCTGTCGTGCAAGATTGCGGCGATGCCACGCTGGGGCGGAGCGCAGTCGGGGGCGGCGTGCCGCGCCCTCGACGGGCAATGACAGCGCGTGTGGTGTCTCGTCGTTGCGCCTCGCCTGGATCGATGTGCACGAGATCGTCAACGCGCTGCTCTCCAAACATCGCACGGGCTGCGAATGGCGCCTGTTTCCGGCGGATGTTCCGCTGATGATCTCCGTTCGCTCCTCTTTCAACAAATGGGGTCGTGATGGAACGTTGGTCAACATCAATGATACGCTGCGTCAACTGGAGCGACACGCGCTGGATCGCGATCCAGAACCGTCCATCAGCATCCTGGACTCCCAATCCGTCAAAACGACCGAAGCAGGCGGAGAACGCGGCTACGATGGGAAAAAAAGTCAACGGACGCAAGCGGCAATGCCGGGTTGATACGAACGGGTTCCTGAGGCACACACTTGTGCTTCCAGCTTATGTACAATCGAGCGAAGCCTTTCTATATCCTGGTTCTATCGCAATGCTCCTGAATCGGCTCTATCCGAGATGTTAGTTTTTGATCACGCTCTAATGACTTCATCGTCTTCCATGCCACGTGCTTCCTCGTACACGGAGAAAACTTCATGCTTCTGCGCGCGCAACCAATGTGCTACCGCTGGACCCGTGCATTCATCTACCAGGAAACGCATTTATGTTGGCTCTAGCAACGGTACAAATGTGGTGTTTGCAAGCGACTTTGTGGCAAACAATAAACACGCTTGAATATCTTCGGGTGCTAGCCCCTGATATTCTTCAAGAATCTCCGCAGCTGTCGCCCCATGAGCCAGCAGATTAAGCACATATTCTACCGTCAAGCGTGTTCCCTTGATAACTGGCTTGCCAACCATAACTTTGGGATTGAGGGTAATACGCTCAAGAAGTTGTTGTTCCATCATTCATTCTTTCACCTCTTGCTTATATCATACCACGACATCTTGCGCTATCAATGTGCCTGCCTGACAGCCCGCGGTTGAGTTGCAAGTGGAGCAAGCGCAGCGAGCGGAGCATGTCGGCTTGACGCGCTTGTTAGCCGACGTATACTCTCACTTGTGCGCTACTACTACCAAATTTGCCGTCTGATCATAGACGCTTCCTGCAAGGTCACCATATACATCGGCATGAACGAAGCCACATTCGGTTAGCCACGAAGTTAGCTCGACTGCTGAATAGATGCGATGCGACAATCTAAGAGCGGGGTTGAATACGCTGCCGGAAGCGGACGCCGCGTGCGACGCAACAGACACGGACAACGGTCACTGAGCAATACTGGAATGCTCAATCTTCATCAGTCCCCTGGTCAGAACGAATACCGATGTATCTTTTACAGGCATCGGATGGATCACGACGCCGTGCTGAACGCCAGGCGAAACCCGAGGAATTCGTTGCGCACGGTTGGCGCGAGGCGGAAACGGCAGGCGCAGCGCGCGAAGCCGTGCGGGTTGGCGAACGATCCGCCGCGCAGGATGCGTCGTCCGGGGGCGTTCGGATCTTCGCGCCCATCGTCGGAGCGATACGGGTAGGGTGCGTCGAGTGATGCCGTCCACTCCCAGACGTTCCCTGCCATATCCAGGCATCCCCACGGGCTTGCGCCGGACGGGTAGGAGCCGACAGGCGTCACGATGCCTGGACCGCCGTCGCGGGTGTTGGCGCGGGTTGGGTCCCATTCATTGCCCCATGGGAAGCGCCGCCCGTCACTGCCGCGTGCGGCATACTCCCACTCCGCTTCGGTTGGCAGGCGGTAGGGTGTTGCCATCAGGTTGCTGAGCCAGCGGCAGAAATGTCGCGCGTCTTCCCAACTCACATCGGTCACCGGGCAGTTGCGCAGGTGGTTGGGGGGTGTTGCGCCGCGCCAGATGAGCGGCGGACGGGCGCCTGTGTCGGTGACGTAGATGGCGTAGAGTGCATTGGTAACCGGCGTATCCGCAATGGCGAACGGCGGAAGGCAGAGTCGATGCTGCGGCGACTCTTCACGGTACGACTCGCGGGTGCCGCCGTAGGTTTTCGCCAGCATGCTGAGTTCACGCTCTGGCGTTCCCATCAGAAATGGTTGTGATGGTGGGAAGACAAAATCGGGCAAAAGATCGGAGAGTTTCATAAGCAGCGATAATGAGAGCCTGGAATGCGATATTTTGCAGCGCGCAAAGGCGAATTGGTCACACAATGTTCCATGTGCTGCCGTTCGGTGTTTTGACAATTTCGATCTGCACCGGAAACATATCCTTCAATTCCTGGATGTGGGTAATCACCAGTACGCGGCGGAAATCGCTCTGCACCGAGATGATCGCCTCGACCAGGCGCTCACGCCCGCGAGCATCCTGCGATCCGAATCCTTCGTCGATAATCAGGGTTTCCAGGCGCGCGCCAGCACGCCGCGCCAGCAACTTCGAGAGTGCGATTCGGATGGCGAAGTCGAGGCGAAACGCTTCGCCGCCGCTGTAGGCGTCGTACACGCGGGTGCCGAGCGCATCGGCGATTTTGATGTCGAGTGTCTCGGCGATCTCCCCTTTCTTCGTGTCGCGTTGTGTCTCGAAGGTCAGGTGCAATTGATTGTCGGTCATGCGGCTAAGCAGGCGGTTGGCTTCGCGTTCCAGTTCAGGAAGCGCCGTTTCGATCAGCATCGCCTGGACGCCTTTCTTGCCAAACGCCTGCGTTAGTTCGTCGAACAACCCTTTGCGTTCGAGCAGCGCCTGGCGTTGCGCTTCGGCGTCAGCGAGTGCGCTGGCTGCCTCCTGTGCGCGGCGCAGATCCGCCTGGCGTTCGCCCAGGTCTTTCTGGCGCACCATCACCTCGCGGTTAAGTTCGTTGAGTCGGGCGGCAGCCTCGGCACGCGCGCGCGCGGCTGGCGCCAGGTCGCGCAGGCGTTCGTCGAGGGAACGCATGTCCTCCTCGTCGGCAGCGATCTGTGCGTCGAGTTGCCGGAGACGCTCAGCCGCGCGCGCAAGCTCGTCGCGGTTTTCGGCAAGCCACTCTTCGGCGCGTTGCAGGTGCGTCTGGTCTTCTTCCCAGTGGCGCAACATTCTGACTTTAGCCTGCGCCTGCTCGTATCGCTCGCGGCTGTACCCTAGCGCTGCGATCTGCCGGTCGATGTCCGCAAGCGCCGCGCGTTCGTCGTGCGCAAAATCGTTGTGCGTCAGGCGCCTGGTCAACTCAGCGACGATCTGCTCCTGTTCGTGCAAAGCAGGGTCATCATTGTCGATCTGCTGGATCTCACGTCGCAGCGTCTCGATCTGCGCCTGAAGCATCGCCTGTTCACGGCTGCGATCTTCGAGATCGGCAACCTGCCGTTCGACGGCGGCAATGTCACGTTCGAGCGCATCAACCGATCCCAGTGCGTTGATCTCGGCGTCGATGCGCTTCAGTTCCTCGCGCGCCGCTGGTTCATAATCGTTTTTCAACAGGCGCAATGCCACATCGTCGTGCAGGCGTTGCGCCTCGATCTGCTGCTGGCGGCAGACGTCACATTTTGCCAGTTCGCTTTCCAGGCGCGCAATGCGTCCCTGAACGTCGGGGAGGGTGTTAACGCGCGCTTCGATGGTGCGAATGTCGCTGCGCAAACGTTTGAGATGCGCTTCAAGATGATCGGCTTCGCGTTTTGCAACCACGTACTGCTGGCGCAGTGCCTGCCGTTCGCGTTCATACTCCGCCTGGATGTGCGCGATGCCGTCATATCCTAGTTCGCTCTTGCAGAGCGGGCAAACTTTGAGATCAGGACCGAGCAGGCGCAGTTTCTCATTGATCTGATCGCCCTGCTTTTTGACCGTTTCGCATGTGGCGCGGATAGCGCCGATCTTTTCGGCGAGAGCGCGCTCATCGCTGCGGAGTGTTTCGAGGCGAGTTGCTTCTTCCTCAATGCGGGTGCGTTCTGCGAGCGCCGCTGCAAGTTCGCTGCGCCATTGCGCTTCATGCTTCAGTTGATCTGCCAGAGCGCGCAGGATTCGCTTCTGCTCTTCGCGCGTGGCAACCAGCGAGTCGTGTTTCAGTTTGATGTCGCTCTCCAGTTCGGTGCGGCGTCGCAACAGTTCGTTGACGCGCCGCAACCGTTCGATCAGCGTGGCACGACGGGTGCGGGCAGCGGATAGCGCTTCTGCAATTGGGGAAAGTTCTGCGAATTGTGCGGCGAGGCGCTGGAGTTCTGCAACTAGTTTCGGGCGACGGGCAGCGCGTTCGCGGAGAGTCTGAACCTGCGTTTCGGCAACACGCAGATCAGATCGGATAGCGTGTTCCGCGTTGGCAAGCGCCTGGGCGAGCTCTGCACGACGACTCTGCAGACGATCATACTCGTCGCGCAGGTTAGCGAGACAGTCACACTCCGCTTCGGCGGCGCGAAGCAGGCGAATACCCTCCTCAATCTCGGCGCGACGCGCAATCCAGGACTCGGCGCGCTCCTGATATGTTCGCAAACGCTCCACCTGTTCAGCCTGCGCATTGCGGTCTTTGCGTCGTTCTTCAATCTGCGCGCGGCGATTATCACGGATTGCACGGAGACGTTCGAGTTCCTGTTCTCTGGCGACAGCAGCATCGAGTGCCTGCCGCGCTGCATCGACACGCGCCAGTGCATCAGTGACACGCTCTTCGGCAGCGCGCACTTCTTCCACCAGCAGGTCATAGCGTTCCGCCTGTCGGCGCAATTCACCGATCTGTCCTTCGAGACCGCGAATCTGCCCTTCAATGTTGCGCGCGCGCTCCTTCGCCCGACCCTCCAGTTCATCGTAGATGCTCAAACCGAGAATATCTGCCAGAACCTGCTTGCGCTTCGCTGGCTCTTTGCGGGTAAACTCATCGGCGCGCCCCTGACGCAGGTAGGCGGAGTTGGCGAACATCTCATAATCCATCCGCAGCGTACGAGTTATCAGCTGCTGCGTTTCACGGATGCCGCCGGGTGTGAGCGAGCGCCATTCGTTCCCATCACGCATCTGGAAATCGAGCTGGCTCTGACCACCGCGCTTCCCGCGAATGCGACGCCGGATGACCCGGTAATCCTGCCCATCCAGGGTGAACTCTAGTTCCACCATCATCTCAGTGGCACCGAGCGCCACCAGGTCATCATCGCTCTTCAGGCGCGCTTCGCCCCACAGCGCCCAGGTGATTGCGTCGAGCAGCGCTGACTTGCCAGCGCCATTTTCGCCCGCCAGACACGCAATGGATATGCCATCGAACTCCAGCGGCGGCACTCCTTCGCGGTAGCACATAAAGTTTTGAAGCGCCAGTTTGCGGGGAATCATAGCTGCCTCACCACGTTGTCGAACAGATGCGCGTGGTAGTGTAGCCCAGGTTGGCAGTTGATGCAAGAGCACATCAAGATCAGATGTTCAAGCGCTGAATCTGCTGTGCAATCTCCAGCGCCTCCTGGCGGTCAGATGATCGAATAAGGTATGCATATGCGCCCATTGCTCGATGGAAGAGGGCGGGCATCGGTTGATGGTGGACAATACGGTCGCCGAAACGCGCCATAATCTCAGCGTGCGTGAGTGCATACGGTCGCAGGGGTTTGCGCCCAGCATAACACACGTAGTATGGGCGCTCCGCTGGTGCTTGCCAGGGTTGATGCAGCACTACATGCGCCCATGCATCATAGAGATCAATGTTGCTGGCATAGTTGAACATATCGATGGTCAGGCCGCCCGGTGGTCGCAGGTTGACTTCGAGAGCCACCAGTCGCCCTTCGGGAGTGCGGAAGAACTCAAAGTGAAAGAAACGTTCGCGCACGTCGAAGAGCGCCAGGATGCGCCGACCAGCCTGCTCGATATCGGGAGGGATGTTTCGTTCGGTAATGTAGAAGATATCATCGTCGTTGATCACGATCTCCATCACACCGTTGCTGTACTGCATCGACGTGAAGAAGACTGGCTCGCCATGCCGATTCGTCAGTCCATCGAACGTCTGAATGACGCCGTGGACGTACTCTTCGAGCAGATACCCCTCTGGCTTGCTCATCAGGAACGCCTCAAGTTCGGCGTCGTTGGCGATTTTGAAGGTATGGTTTGCCCCAACGCCAATGTCCGGTTTGGCAACGACCGGATACCCCACCGAAGCAACAAATGCGCGCGCACGGGCAGGTGAATCGACCAAAATCCCGCGCGCAACATCCACCTGTGCACGAGTAAAGAGGCGTTTCATCTCCGATTTGCGCTTCATGCGAGGCAGGTCGGCGATCTTCGGTCCTTCGACATTGAAATCGGTGCGCAGGTGCGCCTCAGTTTCCAGCCAGTGTTCGTTGAGCGAGTCGATGCGCTGGATTTTGCCATAGCGATGGGTAAAATAGCCGAGGGCACGCAGCACTTCATCGTAGTTGTGCAGATCCGATACGCGGTAATACTCAGTCAGGGCTGCGCGCAGATCGGGATGCAACAGGTCGTATGGTTCATCGGCAATACCGAGCACATTCGCTCCCAGATTGCGCAGGCGCACGCAGAATAGATGCCAGTTTGGCGGAAAATGCGGCGAGAGAAAGACAACGTTCATGGTTTGTTTCAAAAATGCTGACACGGGTGCTGCCTGCCTGTAAAGGCGTCGCAGCGGAGACATCACGCTGCCAGAGCGACAGCGCCAGACACATCGCTACAGAGAGATACGTCTCGAAGCAGGGTGCATGATAGCAGAAGATCAATGACGCTGCTACAGCGGCTGCAACGATGAGAAACTCAAAAGAGCAGTTGCAAGATATTCTAATGGCTATCGCGGTAATGGCAAGAAGACGGAGTTTGAGCAGAACGAGATTCTCCGGGTAAAGAACCTACCATCCCAGATAGTCGCTAATCGTTTCAACAGCGCGCGTTACACCCTGTTCGGCGTGGATCAGGCACCCAAGCGCGGCAGCGCGCACCCGGATTACGTCGTCGGTAGCGGCGACGATGGTTGCTGCCAGCAGATCCGGCGTTGCGCGGCGACGTGGCAGCGGCGGCGGTCCTGCTCCCAGTGCGGCGACACGTCTCCCCCAGAAAAACTGGTTGATGCTGACGGTATCGTTACGGTTGGGACGCCAGCGCGCAAACTGGCGGCGGTCGCGCTGGCACCGCTGTGGTGGACGGCGACGGCGACGTGCGGGAAGAGCAGATGGTGCGGCACATACGGCACAACCAGGATGTCGCGGCGACCGGTCGCCATCCGTGCTGCTTCTGGTGCGCCAATCAGAATGCCACGCCGTTGTGCCAGGGTCAGCGCCGTTATTGCCAGAACAGCGTCGTCGTTCAGTCGCTGCCCTCCCATGCTGCCAAAACCGATAGCAACTGGCGGGTCGCCATTTGTCAGGAAGTCGGCAATTTCAGACGACAGACGTTCGTTGGGGTCATCAAGAAACCAGTAGTCGGCAACGGTATGGTGTCGGACCCAATCGACTGGGGGTGGAACGACACATGGACTGAAGCCATAGATGAACGGTGCGCGCGACTGCCGCGCCTGCGCGAAGGGGTCGAGCGGCGCGTGGCGCGGACTGGGCGCGCGCAACTGCCATCGGCGTAGCACGGTGCGCCACGGGAGCCACGTGGTCAGTTCGACGATGGAATAACTCAGGCGCGCCAGACAATGGTTTATGGGCAACAGTAGCGACGAAAAGCGCGCAGTGGGCGTGATTCGGTTGCAGCGGCGCCCAGATGCACGGCAATTCGAGAGCAGTGGCGATCAGTTGCCCCCAGCAACTTGCCAGCGACACGATCAGCGCATCGCTTTCGCGGCACGCTTCGGTTGCCGAGTCGATCATACGCGCATACACTGCCTGCGCCCGGCAAATGTACCGCAGCGTCGCAGCAGCGCTGCGCAGCGCCCCCCATCAAGAGTCAGCGCTACATTGTCGGAGCGGAGCAGATCGCTGGGATTGCCTTCAACGCACCCCCACAGCAGACCGTGCACCTGAACGAGTGGCGCATAGTGCGCGTGAGTCGCCACTCGAACGATATAACCAGCGTTACGCAACCCGACGCCGAGCGTAACCAGAGGTCGGACATCGCCTAGCGTTCCGCTCACCAGGAGCGTGATCGTCTGGCGCATGTCGCGCTTTCGCTCCTCATTTGTTTGGTTCAGGCGTCCAGCCTTCGGGTTTTGCTTCGCCTTCGCCAAAGAAGAAGACTTCCGCCTGCTGCATCATCAACTCGGTTGCGCGGGGATCGACCATGCTCAGTCCGTAGTGGTTGATAATCAGCAACGCCTGATCCATCCACATATTCCACGCCTGTTGCGATACATTCTCGTAAATGCGCCTTCCCAGATCACCAGGGTAGGGGGGGCGGGGTAGCCCAGGCAGTTCACGCCCGAGTTTGACGCATTTGACCATTCGTGGTGCGCTCATGATCGTCTCCAGTTGGCAAATCGTTACGACGCGTAATTCACCTTTCCCTGCGGTAGTATACTACCACATGGTATGCTCACCCACACGGCGGTGAAATCCGGGTGAAGGATGCGGTTGGAGAGAAAGTTATGGATATTGCTATTCCACGGTCCCACGCACCCGACGAACACCGGGTCGCGCTGACGCCTGCTGGCGTTCACTCGCTGATCGTCGCCGGACACACTGTGTTCGTCGAAAGTGGTGCTGGCGATAGCGCAGGATTCACCGACGCATCGTACAGTGCAGCTGGAGCGCATATCGCTTACGGTCCTGAAGAAATCTATGCGCGCGGCGATCTGTTGTTGACCGTTGATGGCGTGCCCGATCATGCCCTGCCGATGGTACGTTCCGGGCAGATCGTATGTGGTTTCCTGCATCTATCGGTCATGCCGCGCCGGATCATTGACAGTCTGGCAGCGGCTGGCGCTTCAACGCTGAGTTACGAGGCGATCCGACGCGATGATGGCATTGCGCCAGTACTCCTGCCGATGAGCGAGATATGCGGGCGCCTGATGCCACAACTGGCAGCGCATCTGCTGGAAACACCGAGTGGCGGGCGCGGCACGCTACTGGCGCCAGTCCCCGGCGTGCCGTCAGCAGAGGTGGTCATTCTGGGCGCCGGTCGGGTTGGCGGTAATGCTGCGTATGGCTTCAGTTCATGGGGTGTGCAGACGACGGTGCTCGACCAGGATGTGGAGCGGCTGCGCGCTGTCGAGCAGATCTGTCGTGGGCACGTTACGACCCGGCTGGCGACCGAGAGTGCACTGGTGCATGTGTTGCCTTTTGCCGATGTGGTTGTTGGAGCTGTGAAGGTGCCGTATGGTCGTGCGCCTAAACTGGTGAGTGCCGCGATGGTAGCGACGATGAAGCCACGTAGCGTCATTATCGATGTGGCGATTGATGAAGGTGGATGTATTGAGACCAGCCGCCCAACTACGCATAGCAACCCCACCTATCTGGCGTCGGGAGTTTTGCACTATGCTGTGCCGAACATTCCGAGCGCTGTGGCACGCACCGCATCGCATGCCCTGAATAATGCGTTGCTGCCTTTCGTGTTGCGCATTGCAGCGCAGGGGCTGGAACAGGCGGCAGAGCAGGATCGCTCAATTGCGCGTGGTATTGGTCTCTACCATGGGCAACCGTACACTACGCGCATCGAGCAGGCGCTTGAGCATTCGTGAACATCTGTGGTTTGTCGAGCGTTGCTGGCGTCAGAAGGTTTGTGATGTTTTAATAGCAGTTCTCAGGCTTTGTCCCCTGTCTTGCCCTGCCGCGTCGCGCCAGACGCCCGCTTCCAGCGAAGTGTAGACCGAAATTTATTTCGGTCATCGTGTGGGGCGCGCCATTCCAAGAGTGTTCAACCCTGTCCATTAGGTTCAACCCCGGGAGAACTGCTATATTATCAAGTACGACTTCCATGGGTCGCCAGCAGACGGCGATCAGTGCGCGGCGTGCGCAGGCATCCTGGCGTTCTGGCAATTGCGACGTTCTATGAGGTGTTGTCAACGCCATGAGGCGTAACTCTCCCATCTATCATAAGCGGGTAGGGTTGTTCTTTGCCGGGTATGCAATCAGAATGCGGAGATTGTGTTATGCCACGCACGCTGACGACAGGAACACGTGAAATGACCGCCGAAGAGGCGGTGGAGTTGATAGAATCGAACCATCGCGTCTACATCGGCGGGGGATGCGGCGTCCCCCTGCCGCTGCTCCAAGCGCTCGTTGCGCGCGCTTCCGAGTTGCGCAATGTCGAGATCATTCACATGCTGACAGCAGGGGAGGATCCGACGACAGCGCCGGAGCTTGCGGCGTCATTTCGCCACAATGCGCTCTTCATTGGGCACAACACCCGGCGCGCCGTGAACGAAGGGCGCGCCGATTTTACGCCGGTATTCCTGAGCGAGATCCCGAAATTGTTTCGGAAAGGCATTCTGCCGCTCGATGTCGCCATGATCCAGGTATCGCCGCCGGATCGCCACGGTTTTTGCTCGCTGGGGGTAGAGGTAGGATGCACCCTGCCAGCCGCGCGAGCAGCGCGGATCGTGATCGCAGAAGTCAATGCCCGTATGCCGCGCACCCTTGGCGACAGTTTCATTCACGTCTCGCGTCTGACAGCGATGGTCGAAACCGATCGCCCGCTGCTGGAGCTGCCGCAGGGTGAGACGAACAGCGTTGCGCAGGCGATTGGTCGCTATATTGCCGAACTGATCCCGGATGGTGCAACGCTGCAACTCGGCATAGGCGCCATTCCAGACGCCGTGCTTTCGAACCTGCGCGGCAAACGGCACCTAGGCATTCACACCGAGTTGTTCTCTGACGGAGTAATCGACCTGGTCGAAGCTGGGGTCATCGATGGTGAACTGAAAACCATTCATCAGGGAAAGGTAGTCGCTGGCTTCATCCTCGGCAGTCAACGCTGCTTTGACTGGGTGCACAACAACGCAATGGTGGAAATGCACCCGACGGACTACGTGAACGATCCATTCGTCATTGCACAGCACAAGAACATGGTTGCCGTGAATTCGGCATTACAGGTCGATCTGACCGGTCAGGTCTGCGCTGACAGCATTGGGACGCGCCTGTACAGCGGGGTGGGCGGGCAACTCGACTTTATTCGCGGCGCGTCACGCTCGGAAGGTGGCATCCCGATCATTGCCATTTCATCAACAGCGTGTGATGGCACGATTTCGCGCATTGTGCCGACGCTCGATCCCGGTGCCGGTGTGGTCACCACGCGCTACGACGTGCACTTTGTGGTTACTGAGTATGGTGTGGCGGACCTGTACGGGCGCACCCTGGCGCAACGTGCACGCGCGCTGATCAATATTGCCCATCCTGCATTTCGTGATCAATTGACCGAAGCAGCGAAGAAACTACGCTATATCTGATGCCTACTCGCTCGCACGCACCAGAATGAGCGGCGTGGTCGTCGCATGCAGCACTTTATCTGCCACGCTGCCAAGCGCCCAGCGGCGCAGCCCGCTGTATCCGTGCGTTGCCATCACAATCAGGTCAACGTCCATCTCACGCGCCTCATCGATAATAACTTCGGCAGGGTAGCCGATAATGGCGCGGGTGAGAACGCGCGGCACTTTAGCGCGCAGGGATGCAGCTTCGGCTTTCAACTCATCCAGAGCGTACTCGCGGAGAGCGTTCAGGGTCTCACTGTTCTCAACAAGTGGACGTCCCAGCACCGGCGCGCCGATATATGCCTCGATCATGGGCACAACGGCGCGAAGCAGAATAAGTTCGGCGCGCGCTGCGCGCGCGATTTCGCTCGCAAGCGGCAGCGCCTGCCGTGACAACCCAGACCCATCGAGCGGTGTAAGAATGCGGCGCGGCGGTTGCACAACCTGGTGCGCCTGACCGCGCACCAGGAGGACCGGCACATCAGCGGCATGAATGACTTTATCGGCGACGCTGCCAAGCGCCCAACGGCGCAATCCACTATACCCATGGGTTGCCATCGCAATCAGCGCGCCAGGGATGCGCGCTGCTGCAACTTCGACAATCGTTTCCGCAGGTGAACCGGTACGCACCTCGCTCGTGACCTCAATCCCGGCGCTACGCAGCGTTTGCGCCTGAGCATCGAGATATGCCTGCGCCTGCTGGCGCAGTTCCTCCATTACATCGTCGTGACGATTGCGTCGCGTCGCGTCGCTCTCTGGAACCCCATACACCGAGATCAGCACCTGTGCCCACGACTCGCCGCCGCTTGAAGGAGTGTCCCGCACGACACGCAACAGGTGAACGTGCGCGTCCAGCAGAGGTGCCAGCGTGCGTACATACGGCAATACCTGAGTGGAGAGTTCGGAACCATCGAGTGGTACAACGATCGTATGCATTATCATCCTCCTCTTTGAGGCGCACCTGTATGCAGCATAGCATATCACATGCCACTCATTGGAATGGAATGTTTACCCCACGTGGCGTCCTCACAACGCGGTGATACGATGTTGCGATACCTTTACGCATCGTACTGGCATCTTTCCTGCACCCATCGGTTAAGATCGCGTATAGTGAAAGTGTACATATCAGCCCTGATCGCGCTCAATGGAGAGGTGATCGCAATGTTCCGCAACATTCTTGTCGCCGTTGACGGCTCACCCTTGTCGTCGCGGGCAGTCGACGTAGCGGTCGATATTGCAAGGCATTACAACGCAAAACTGTGTCTGCTCCATGCATTCCCGCACGTTTCCGATCTTCTCGGAACACCTGAATACGAACGCCTGCTTGAAACGCGCATGCTAATCGGTCAGTCGCTAATTGAGGCTGCGCGCACCCAGGTGGGCGATCAGGTGGAGGTTGATGTGCAGTTGCTGGAAGGACCGCCCGCACAGGCGATCCTGCGCGTCGCGGAGGAGGAGAACTTCGATCTTATTGTGATGGGATCGCGCGGGCACAGCCCGCTTGTTGGTCTGCTCCTGGGCAGTGTGAGCAGCACCGTCGCGCAGCGGGCGCGCTGTCCGGTCTTGATTGTTCACTAGATAGATGCTGATACCATTACTGCACATGCGGTATCATTGAGTGAGGAGGCGCGCATGTGCCGATCGATCCTTGTGCCGCTCGACGGTTCGGCGTTCAGTGAGCATGCGCTGCCACTGGCGCTCTCTGTCGCGCGACGATCGGGCGCGCAACTCTACCTTGCCCACGTACTGTCCGGGCGTGGCGGTCTGAGCGATGGGACGGACCGCGCCACAGCAGCAAGTCGAACGGTTTATCTCGAACGTCTGGCGCAACAGATCGAGAATCAATCGGTACGCGCGCCGATTACCTCGATCCTTACTGGACCCGTTGCCGATACGCTGCTGGATTACGCCCGCTCAATCAGGTGCGACCTGATCGTTCTGACAACCCATGGTCGGGGGGCGCTGTCGCGTCTCTGGCTCGGGAGCGTCGCTGATGTCATTGTGCGACGTTCACCGGCGCCGGTGATGCTTGTGCGCCCCCATCAACCGACACCCAACGCGAAGGTCGAGCGTCCCCTGCGGCGGGTGCTGGTTCCTCTCGATGGATCGCCGCTGGCAGAGGCGATCATTGAGCACGTCGTCCGTATCGGGCGTATCATGGACTTCGAGTATACGTTGCTGCGTGTTGTCGATCCTGCGGCTCTGGGTCTTTCGTCGCGCGATGAGGAAACGGCTAACTCGACGATGCTTCAGCCGCTCAAAGACAGAGCGCAAATGTATCTGGATCGGCAGGCAGAGGAATTGCGCGCGCAGGGATTGCGGGTTGAGTCTGTGGTGACAGTGGGAGAACCAGCTTCGAGCATTCTCGCTTATGCGCGGGCGCATGGGAGCGACGTGATTGCGATGGCTACCCATGGACGCGGCGGGGTTTCGCTCGTGTTGCTCGGCAGCGTTGCAGATAAAGTGTTGCGCGGAGCGTCATTGCCGATGTTGCTGTACAGTCCGGGGGCAAGGTTCAGGCATTGACCCCCTGAAAAGACGTGTGGAGCTGGTATCGTTGCAGAAGCACAGCAGCGTCATCGTCGCTCAGCGACGTTTGCCAGCCATCGACGGCATGTGTCGCGCCGCAGGGATACAGGTCGAGGATGACGGCATCATCGACCCATGGTCTGACAATGCTGAGAATAGACGGATCGGCGCGTGGTGTTGCAAGAATGCACGCAACCGGATGGTAGCGACGCAATGCCTGAAGCGCAGCCAGTTGCGCCAGCCCGCTGTTCAAACCATCATCAACCAGGACGATCGGTCGCCGGATGTCGAGCGGCAGGGGGCGTCCCTGACGATAGAGTTGGATCAGATCAGGGAGGATTGACTGCTCGGATCTGATCACATCCCAGATGATTGTCGGCGTTATGCCAGGCAAACGCAGGATGGCACCGTTTAGACATAACCCACCCGACTCGCTGATCGCGCCTGCAGCAATCACAGGATAGGCGCGCACCCGAAACTCGCGGGTGATAATGACATCCACCCCGAGCCGGAGTGATCGCGCCAATTCGCCCGCAACTGCCACTCCTCCCGGCGGAATGGCCAGCACAATTGCATGCGCGCCACGGAACCGCTTCAGCATCGATGCGAGTCTCCGACCTGCCAGTGCGCGATCTTCGTAGCGATCATCGCATCCTATCAGGGGCGCTCCGTATACGGGCTCGATTCCGGGAGGTTTCATAACCGGCTATCACGTTTCCAATTATTGTCCGACGCTCTGATCCTGTGCGACCAGATAGACGAACTGCTTACAATCACGCCCGGGGATCGGCGTGTGGCGCTCTGGTCGATCCAGCATGCAGCCAATTCCGTTGAAATAGCGGCAGTTGTCGCAGCGGTGAAGATGGTAGTGACAACGCCAGCACTGATCGTCACGACCGATGGTTTCGAGCGAGCGACCACGCAGGACGGCGCCACAATGATGGCATACCAGCGTTGGTCGAGCAGTGTCTTGTAACTCACTGCCGGTTGCCAGTGCGATCTGTAAGCGGAAAAGATCGCTCTCGGTGATGATGCCGATAACTCGCCCCTCGTCATCGACAACAGGTAATCCGCCGATTTTGTGCTTCAACATCAACCTGGCAGCATCAAGGGTCGATGCGTTTGGTGTGATGGTAATGACATAACGGGTCATACACTCGGCAACAGTCACCCGATCCAGCAGGGCGCGCCATTCGTAATAACTGAGCGTCGTGTCGACAGGTTGGGCGCTGCGCAGGTCGCCGCGCGTGATAATGCCCGCCAGTTTGCCGTTTTCGACGATCGGCAACCGTCGGATACGCCGCTGCTCCATCAGGCGTTGCGCTTCGGCGAGCGTGGCGGTTGGGGCAATGACAATCACGGGGGTGCTCATCCAGTCGGCCACTCGTTGATCTTTCATATGATTCCTCCAACGCGCGGCAGGTCTACGATGTCTGGATGTACTGTACCATGCTGCATTGCAGCAAAAAGAAAAGAAACAATTACGTATGGAGAGTATGCGTTTACATGCGTGCTGTTGTTCGCCGCATCCGGGTAGGGGTTGGGTGGTGAATCTGTTACCGCAGGTGATAACCTGTTACGTCACACACGATGTATGGCGGGCTACAATTTGTTAAGCGTTCGAAATCATGTGTCGGTTGCTGTGCTGCCTGAACCGTGCATTCAGACGGTCATCGCGCATGGCAATGATCCAGAAAGGAGAACTTCAATGGCGAAGACATCTTCATCTTCCGGGCGACGCGCTTCAGTGCCTGCTGAGGAGGAGATCCGCTTCTGGATGCGTGCTCCGGCAGTCACAGTCAACCTGGCAGCGCCAGTGAGTGAGGCGCTGGCGCTGATGCGCGAGCATAACATTCGCCGATTGCCAGTGGTTATTGATACTGGCGAGCTGCGGGGCATCATTACGCAGGGTGATATTCGCGGCGCAGATCTGCTGCGGGTCGCGGGGATGGATCCGTTCGATATTGCCGATGCACTGCGGCGGATCAAGGTGTACGAGGTGATGTCAGAGGATCCGATTACGGTGACGCCGGAAACCAGCCTGCGTGAGGCGGCGATGCTGATGATTGAGAACAAGATCGGCGGGTTGCCGGTGGTAGACGAGAATTGGATGGTGATCGGCATCATTACCGAAAGTGACCTGTTCGAGGCGCTGGTACATGTGCTAGAAAGCCGAGACAGGGAAGAAGCTGTATAATGCGTCTGTTCCGTTAGAGGTGACGTGAAAGGGGAAGGCGTCAGGCGGGCGCGTTCGGAATACGTTGCCATGCGCTGATATGATCAGGCGGGCGAAGGCTATGGTTCGCCCGCCTGTTTGTCTGTTCGTCGCCCGGAAGATGCGTGGCGGGCATAGCCTGAGTGAGACGCCTGTGCTACAATGTCGGTGACGATCCGGACAGGCAGGTAAAGGTGGAGCCTATGAGTGCGACGTTGACCGATCAGGCGAATGCCGTCAGATCGACGGATACTGAACCCTTCTACGGCTGGCGGTTCATCCGTCGTGAATTACCGGATGGAACCATTGAGTGGGATCAGGTTCCGTTAACGTATGAAGACGTGCTGCACCCGGAAGAGGGGGATCAGGTGACCCACAGCAGTATCCATCAGCGACGCTGGCATTACCTGCGTGAGGTGTTCGAGCGCCAGGTCGCCGATGACCCGTCAGCAGTCGTGCTGGACGATGTGCGAATCGAATGGGATGTGCCTGATCTCAGGCCGCACGGTCCCGATCTGATGGTTATTTTTGGGGTGCGTGAGCGCAAGAACTGGAGCACCTTTCGCGTTGCCGAAGAGGGGGTGCGCCCGGCGCTGATTGTCGAAATCACGTCTCCAGAGACGCGCGGACATGATGTAATGACGAAGGTCGATCACTATGAAATGGCAGGAGTTCCGCTCTATGTTATCGTTGATGCGGTCGAGCGGCGTGGACAGCCGGGAGTGCGGTTGATCGGGTATACGCTGACGCCGGAAGGGTATCGGGTGCTGGCGCCAGACGATCAGGGGCGATTGTGGCTGGCGCCGGTACACGTCTGGCTGGGGGTGCGCGACGGAGAGATCATCTGCTATGATGAGTCCGGTCATCCGTTAGGGGATCATCTGGCGCTGGCACGTGCGTTGCAGGAGGAGGAGCAGGCGCGGCGCGAGGCAGAAGCTCGTGCAGTTGCGGAGGAGCAGGCGCGGCG
>JAGHYV010000113.1 GCA_017743475.1 Roseiflexus sp.
CTCAGGCGTCTGTATCCGGTTGTAAAAGAACAAAATCTAACATAACAAAGCACTACTTGTGTCTTTGCGCTTTTGTGTAAGATTGGAAGGGTATTGGAGTCAGAAGTTGTACCTTGTCTGGCGTCTGGATATAATGACCGGGTGAGCAATCACACGTTCGCACACTGCTCGTATATTGTGATCACTGGGGAGCCTGAAGCATGTCCACTATCGCGCAGACACGTCTTTCGAATGCGACGCTGCTCAGAGCTGGCGGCGCAGGAGTGCTGGCGGCGGTTGCAGCCAATGTCGTCGTTCGCCTTATCCTCGGCGCTGTTGTACCGCTGTCGCCCGATTTTATGCCGTTTACGTTCGGACCGATCATTGCCTTCACTCTGCTCTTTACGCTGATCGGCGTTGCTGTACTGGCAATTGTCAACCGTGTCGCTGCTAATCCACTCCGAACCTACAACATTATTGGCGTGATCGCCTTCTTTGTGTCGCTCATTCCGAACCTGGCTGGCGCTGCCAATCCGTCGTTAATGCCTATGGGAGGAAGAGGAAGCGATTACCTCGTTCTGATCATCTTCCACGTTGTGGCGGCAGTCGCGTTTCTTGGCGTGCTCAACGCCCTGGCGCGCGGAAAGTAGCTGCGCAGGATGTGGCATGATCCGCTCGTATCCTTGCTACATCCCAGCTTCACTCACAGCGACATTGGTCTTTTTTCCTGATTTTTTTCCCATGCTCTCCTGGCAGACGACCATCAGTGGTTTAGCGCAATCTGGATCTGTCGCTCCAGAGAGTTCCACGCCTCTTCTCTACCACTCGTGACGGCTGGTATCGTCCGGTGTTCGACTTGTTCATCGGAGCGTGCGCCCGGTTCTCTGATTTCGATATGTCCAGGTACTACGCCGTTGCGTTTGTCTTCTACATTACACCAAGAGTGTAAATGTAAAGTTTCTCCCGCGCAACCACCCCGCTAGCAGCGCCCCGAAAACTGTAAAACCTTTCTCCAGTGCAGCTTGCTTGCGCCAGCGCGCTCGCCTGCGCGCTCAGGGCTAGCGCCCTTTGCGCGCGCGCCTGATCACCCTGCAGCTCTACCGCGCGCGCCGATCCGCTGGCATGTGTGGCAGCACGCGCACCAGCACCTGTACCAGCTCGCAGCGCTGTTTTCGCAAGGTCGTTCAAGCGGTGTTTCCTGTCGTATGCCGCCATTTTTCGCGCAAAGGCGCGCTGATTGTTACACGCGGCATTTTCGCGCTGCCAAGACCTCGCCTCGCGCACAAGCATGAGAGAACGGCGCAATGTCCTTGTGAAATAGCGGAAGCACCGTTTTTGCCAGTCTCGACGGTGCTCTGCTGCGTGCTGAACCTTTGGTTGCGCTCTGCGCACAAACAACACGCTGCAGAGCAGGACATTCGTTCGCCTGCGCCTGAATTGGTTCAGTCGTACCGTCTCTATCACCCGTCCTGGCGCGGAGGAACCCCGACAAGGTTGTCTGGCGAGACACATGTATCGCTCACGACTGGCATACTGAAGCGAAAGCCATACCCCTACCTGCCAGGCAATGCGTCTGTTCGTTGTCATTGATTTCGCTGCACCGGAGAAAATCGGCGTGTCAAGAGAAACATAGCAACGTATCGCATTCTGTATAGCAATTCACAAACAAACGTACGAGAAACGCTTGACGCTTTCGACCGGAAATCGCACCCGAAACTGGCGCAATTCGGGCGAAAACTCTTTACATTTCCGGCAGTGAATACTTTGACGCTTCGGAAGCGCAGAGAGCGTCAGAAAACCGAACGAGCATGCTAACTGTACTCATAATGACAATACATACAGTGCATTCAAAAACAGACGGGGGATTATCATATCCCTGCCGCTGCCGCATTGCCCTATGGGCAGACGCTGCACTGCTGCGCCACTACTGTTCCTCCTGTCCGGGCACAGCGGCGCGGTGCCCCTTGCGCGGCGGGATGCCAAGTCGCCGCCGCCAGTTCCCGATGGTGCTGACCGAAACGTTGAGTGCGGCTGCGATCCGGGTCAACGGTTGTCGCTCATCCAGGTACATCCGACGGAAAAGCGCTTCATCACACGGTTTCGCGGTGAAGCGCCCGGTGCGGAGTACGACGCCGCAGCGCCGCAGATGCCGCGCGATGGTGGCTGGATTGCAGTGGTACAGGTTCGCCAGAGTGATGGTCGTTGCGCCCGCTTCATATAGGGCACGGAGATGGTCGCAGGGAAGAGTGAAACGGCGCGGCATGAGACAACTCCACACGTTTTCGTGTAATTCCAGTGAAGAAGAAGGACGCACACAGGCGTCCTTCGTTCTGGTATTAGTCTAACACGAAAACGTGTAAGTGTCAAGCGGCGCCGGCGGTCCGCTGGTCAGCGCTAACGCGCTCAGCAGTCTCCTCTCCATTCTGCTGTGCGCCATCCCCATCGGTTGAACCGGATGCCTGAGCGTTATAGAAGAAGCCAGCACGCTCGGCGACCATACTCAACGTTTTCTGGGTCGAGCGATGCGGCGTATGCAGTCCTGTCTCCCATTCACTGATGGTCTGTTGCCGCACTTCCAGCAGATCGGCCAGTTCGCGCTGGGTCAGATCCATATGTTCTCGCAAGGCGCGGATCATCTCTGGCTTCCAGACATATGCTGCTCTACGACGACGCTTGTTCTGCTCGTTGCTCATATGCATCTCCCCTCCAGGTCGCACTGTCACTAAATAACCACTTTGTATCGATATTGTAACACGCCAGCGGATTGCTTGAAAAGACATAAGCGCTAATATTTGCGGTCAGGTGAAGATGCTTGTCGGACACGACGCCCAGCGGTACAATAATGAACAATGGCTCTGACACAAGGGGGGACATCGTTGATCAATTACGAAGAACTTGCGGTCGGTCTCGAAGAAGCTTGGTTGCTTGCTGGCTTGCACGATCATGCGATTGTCGAAAGCATCCAACCAGGAACGCTTGATCGTATCTACCGCGCAGAACTCTTCCCGGAGCATCCCGAACCACTCGGCGAGGGATGGTCACCGCCATGGGTCGAACTCAACCTGGTCTGGACAGCAGCGCACCAGTTGTTTTCGGAAGGGCGTGACATTACGCCCGGACCGCTCGAACTGGCATGGACCTATACAGTCGATGTGCGTTCGTTCGACCGGAGTGATGTTGAACTGCTGCGTGCGTTCAATGGCGCGGTGCGCGCAGCGCTGCGACGGGTGATGCCCGACTTTCCTCCGCCAGCCGACTATATTGCAGTAGAGATTCGTCGTGGCTACCGCATCGACGACAAGCCTTCTCTGGTGTATCTTCAGATTGTCGGCACGAATGTTACCGATCTGAGTGATCTGTTGGGGGAACGCAGCCCCGAAGCGCTGCGCGCAGTGCTGCGTGATGAGTTGCGCATTGTGGCAACGCTGCTGCATAGTCTGGGAGAAACGTTCACTCCTGGCGGGGTCGGAGGTTATCGCTCAGTGGATACAGCGTAACCGGTTTTGACGCTCTGACGTGGTATAATAACGGTATGCAGAAGGAGCGTCTTTGCTCCTGGCACGAGGTGTCCGTATTTGTTGCAGGTGCGGCAGGAAGGGCTGCCAAGCCTGTCTTGTTGTTGGCGAGAAAGGAGCGGCGAAGATGCCATCGACGACTATCTTCGCAGCACAACGAGAGCGGCTCGAAGCGGAGCGGGATGCGTTGCTCGCCGAGATCGCCGCGCTGGAGCGCGAGCGCGCCAGTCGAGAGGAAAGCATCGGTATTGGGAATATCGTTGCCGAAGAAATGATGGAGACATTGGTGCGAGAGCGTGACCTGGCGCTGCGCAGCAATGCGCGCGAGTTGCTGGAACAGGTCAACGCTGCGCTGCGCCGTCTTGATGAAGGTACCTACGGCATCTGTGCCGATTGCGGTGAACCGATTCCGATTGAGCGCCTGGAAGCGCTTCCGTATGCGACACTGTGTGTGCGTTGCCAGTCGGCGCGCGAACGCAGCCGGCGCTGGTGATGTTTACACGGCGGATGGGTTGCAGATGTAAACGATGGGTTCGCAATGCAGGGGGCAGAGAAGGCTGGAAAACTGAGCTTGCGCATTTCTGAACATGAGAGGGAAACGCTCTCAGGGTTCAGTATATACGCCCAGGCGTTGCAGCAGGCAAAACGCCGACTGCCCCCGATTGCAGTGATAGTGCCGGTGCTGCGCAACTACCTGAGTTCTGCTGGAACCTGATGCAGAAGAGGTGCCTGTACGACTGGCGCAACCGGTTTCCCCGAAAGCGTAGAAAGCGAGAGCTTTGACACGAACAGGTTCGACAATCGGGCGTGAATTGCGGCGCTACTGGCTGGGTCCGGCTGCGATTGCCGCTACTATTCTTGCACTCGATCAGGCCACAAAAGCATGGGTTCTGGAAACGCTGGGCACGGTCGAAGGAACGACTCTACCGCTGCTTGGCGATTGGTTGAGCCTGACTCTGATCCACAACACCGGCATTGCGTTTGGGATGTTCGATGTCGGCTTTCCACATTTCTTTACGGTCACGTCGATCATCATCAGCCTGGGAGCGATGTATTTCTATCGCTATCATCTGCCCGGTCCGCACCTCCTGCCTCAGGTGTGCCTCGGTTTGATCATCGGCGGCGCGATTGGGAATATCATCGACCGCCTGCGCTTCGGGTATGTGATCGACTTTATCCATATTCACTGGTTCCCCGGTATCTTTAATGTCGCCGATAGCTCAATTACGGTCGGAGTTGCGGTACTGGCGTTGTTTCTGGCGCTGATCGGCGATAGGGAACAACGCTGCGCAGCATCTGACGATGCGCTGCTGAACGATCTGCTCAACCGGGAGCCACAGTGAGCCGGATCATCGGTGCGCTCCGATGGATGAAGGCAACACGGTCGGTTCTGTTAGGCGAGGGTTCTGTGAGCGCTGAATTGCTACATCTGGTAGTTGAGGCTGCCGATGCGGGGGATCGGTTAGACCGGTATGTCGCCAATAATGTGCCCGATCTCTCGCGCACCTACGCTCAGCGCCTGATCGAAGCCGCCCAGGTGCTTTTGAACAATCGACAGGCGCGCCCCAGCACCCCCGTTCGCGCTGGCGATACGGTTACTGTGCACCTGCCCGCGCCGCAACCGGTCGGTCTTGTTGCCGAGGCGCTCCCGCTCCAGATCGTGTATGAGGATCGAGATGTCGTCGTGATCGATAAACCAGCGGGCATGGTTGTGCATCCTGCGCCTGGTCACGACCGTGGCACACTGGTCAATGCGCTCATCGCGCGCTACCCAGAGATGGCGATCAATGGCGATATGCGCCCCGGCATTGTGCATCGCCTGGATCGCGATACGTCGGGGTTGCTGGTGGCAGCGCGCAACGAGCGCGCATTGCGGTCACTGCAGGCGCAACAGCAGGCGCGTACCATGCTGAAAATCTACCTCGCGGTCATTGAGGGTCGGATGCCTGAACCCGAAGGAGTGATCGATGCGCCAATTGCACGCCATCCGACTGATCGGGTGCGTATGGCAGTGGTTGCTGGCGGCAGACCGGCGCGAACTCACTGGCGCGTCCTGGAAGACCTGGGAGAGTATACTCTGATCGAAGCGCGGTTGGAGACGGGGCGCACCCATCAGATCCGGGTCCACTGCGCGTCACGCAACCGGCCCATCCTCGGCGATCCGCTGTACGGTCCGAAGCGCCCACGGGCAACGTTCGGATTGACGCGCCAGTTTCTCCATGCGCATCGCCTTGGTTTTCGATTGCCATCCGGCGGTGAGTGGGTCGAGTTTACATCGCCACTTCCTGCTGATCTGGAAGCGGCGCTTGCCAGGCTTCGCCAGAGGGCGCACGCTGCTCTCAGGCGCGTGTCGTCATAAGTGCGGGATCAAAAGGAATCCGAAAGGCCGCGATTGCTCTGTAACCCGGTTCGTTCCACTACTGCAAAGGTGCAGAAGTTGTCTCTTTGAAGCGAAGAGGAGAAGCCATGAGACCAAAAATCTCGATCATTGGCGCGGGTTTCGTCGGTTCAACTGCCGCTCACTGGATCGCATCTAAAGAACTGGGCGATGTCGTGCTAGTCGATATTATTGAGGGTGTGCCGCAGGGGAAGGGGCTTGATTTGCTACAGGCTGGACCGATTGAAGGGTTTGACGTGAAGATCACCGGCACGAACGATTACAGCGCGACTGCTGGTTCCGACATTATTGTTGTGACGTCGGGTGCACCACGTAAACCTGGTATGAGCCGTGAAGACCTGATCCGGGTCAATGCCGATATTACGCGCGACTGTATCTCCAAAGCGGCGCCACTTTCGCCTGATGCAGTCATTATTATGGTGAACAACCCGCTTGATACGATGACCTATCTGGCGAAGCAGGTCAGCGGCTTCCCGAAGAACCGGGTCGTGGGGCAGGCTGGCGTCCTGGACACAGCGCGCTATCGGACATTTATTGCCATGGAAGCGGGCGTGTCGGTTGAAGACATCCAGGCGATGCTGATGGGCGGTCATGGCGATGAGATGGTGCCGTTGCCACGCTTCACAACCATCAGTGGCATACCGGTGACTGAGTTCATCAGCAAGGAGCGACTCGACGCCATTGTTGATCGTACCCGCAAAGGCGGCGGTGAAATCGTCAATCTGCTCAAAACTGGCAGCGCCTACTATGCCCCGAGCGCTGCAACCGTGCAGATGGTTGAAGCTATCCTGCGCGATAAGAAGCGTGTGCTGCCCTGCTCCTGCTATCTGGAAGGGGAGTATGGCTTGAACGATATTTATTTCGGCGTACCGTGCGTGCTTGGCGCGGGCGGTGTGGAGCGCGTGCTGGAATTGCCGTTGAACGATGAGGAGATGGCGCTGGTGAAGAAGAGCGCTGAAGCAGTGAGTTCGTCGATTGCCACGCTCAAGGCAATGCAACCAGACTAACGGGTGCGTCTCACGCGAGGCGCGCTCGCACCGTTCATTAGTAAGGTTGCGGGTGTACAACAAAACTGGGTGCGTCTTGCGCGAGGCGCGCCTGCACCGTTCGCTGGCATGGTTGACGCACACGAATTGATTGCGCGTATGAGTCCACTGCAAAAAGGCTATTTCACCGCAGAGGCGCAGCGTTCGCGGAAGAAGATGCCGTATCGAGTCGCTCAAATGCATGCTTCGCCGCGTATACATTTCGTTTTTGAAGTTCTCTGTGCTCTCGGCGTCTTAGCGGTGCATTTTTGCAGTGAAGTCGTGTATGCAATGCCAGAGTAGCGCCCATGGACGCAGCAGAGCACATCCCATTCTCGTCGAAGACCTCGCTGCAACGCCAGATGCTCGGCGGTGATCGCTTCTATAATCTGTCGCGGTGGGGCGTTATGGCGCTGCTCATCGGGATCGTGCGCCTGATCTCCGGCGAGCCGCTCTGGCCCCCTTCTGCGGCGCAAAGCCCAATGATTGTCGTGATGTGGGGGTATGTGCTCTTCACAGCACTCGCGACGATCCTGGTGTTCATTCCGCCGATTGCACCTTTGCTGCGGTTCAGTTTTGCCGTCGATATCCTGACGCTGATCCTGTTGACTCTGTTCAACCCCGATCCGCGTGAGGTGTTGTATCCGCTCTTTCTTCTCCCGCTGGTCAATGCAGCGTTTCGTCTGGATTCAGCAGCGAGTTTGCTGACAGGGTTGATCACAGCGTTTGCCTATGTCGGCGCATACCTGATTGCGCGGATCGGTCCAGGCAATGGTTCAATTCCAAGCGACCCCCTGGGATACGTCGGATTGGCGCTGCGTGCGCTGGCACTTGTCTTTATTCCCTGGATCACCGGCGGGCTGGCAGAGCGCTGGAGCGCCAGCAACCGATTGAGCGTGGCGCTGGCAGAAGAAAAAGCAGCACAGGCGTTGCGCGAGGCGAATGCATACCGTGATCAGACGCGCGCCCTGTATGAAGCAGCATATACGCTCGCAACCACCAACGATTACCAGAACGTCCTTGAGGTGGCGCTTGATGAAAGCCAGAAACTGGCGCCGTACACCTGCGGAATCGTGCTCCTCTCCACCGGACAGCCCAACCAGTTGTTTGTGGCTGCATCGCGCGGGTTGGACGCCGACGACCGGGAACGTTCCGTCACGGTTGCGGGTGGCGCACTTGGTCAGGCGCTACGTGAATCGAACCCGTTGACGTTCAACGATATTCAGCACGACCCTGAATTGATGCTCTTCACTTCGTTGCAACGCTGTCATACTGCCTGCCTGATCCCATTGCGCTTCGGGTTGAGCATCTACGGCGCAATGGTCTTTGCACGTGAGCGCGACGGCGCATTCACCAGCGAAGAAGTCGAAAAACTGGCGGCGCTGGCATCGTATGCGCTGGTTGCGCTCCAGAATGCACAACTGATCTACGATCTCCAGCAAGAACGTGCCAAACTTCTTTCGAAAGAAGAAGAGGTGCGCCACCAGCTGGCGCGTGACCTGCACGACGGACCAGCGCAGGCGCTGGCAGCGATTACAATGAATGTCGAGTTTATCAAACGCCTCCTTGATCGCGATCCGCAGCGAGTGCTGCCTGAACTCGACAAACTGGGGCAACTCGCCAAGCGCACCACGCACGAGGTACGCACGATGCTGTTTGAATTACGCCCACTGGCGCTCGAAACCCAGGGTATCAATGTAACATTGCAGCAGTATTTCGAGCGGTTCCGAGATAATCCGACCAAAATCATCCTCGAAGCGGACAAGATCGATGCGCACCTCGATACGAAAGTCGAAGGCACGCTGTTCAACATTATTCAGGAGGCAGTCAATAATGCGTTGAAGCACGCAAAAGCGCAACATATCTGGGTGCGCCTGATCCAGACGCCCACCACTCTCGAAACTATCATTGAGGACGATGGACGCGGCTTTGATGTTGAGAAGGTGCGCGCCAGTTACAATCAGCGCGGTTCATTTGGTCTGTTGAATATCGAGGAGCGCGCGTCGCTGATGGGCGGCGTCGCCGAGGTGACTTCCACGCCGGGCAAAGGTACCAGGTGGAAGGTGATCGTGCCGCTCCAATGATGGTCAGTAATCCATACCTCTCACGCGCACGGGTGCGTGCTGCACTGCACGCGCTGGGATTGCGCCCCTCCCGCGGTATGGGACAAAACTTCCTGATCAATGGTGCAGCGCTGGCGACAATTGTCACTGCTGCAGCGTTGACAGCCGACGATACGGTTGTCGAAGTTGGTCCCGGTCTTGGCGTGCTGACGTGGGAACTGGTGCAGCGCGCCCGCACAGTCGTTGCTGTCGAACTCGACCGCCGTCTGGCGGAACGGTTGCGCGCCGAGTTTCGCGCCTTCCCGAATCTGGCAATCATCCAGGGTGATGTCTTGCGCCTGCCGCCGACAACGATCCTGGCAGAACACGATCCTGATGCGGCATCTGGTGCACGACCGTACAAGGTAGTTGCGAATCTGCCGTATGCTATTACTTCGGCAGCGCTCCGACACTTCCTCAGTGACCCACTCCGTCCGACGCTGATGGTCGTGCTGGTGCAGCAGGAGGTTGCTGTGCGCATCTGCGCGCGCGCAGGTGATCTGAGTGTGCTGGCGCATGCGGTTCAGATCTACGCTGAGCCAGAGATTGTCGCGCGCGTCCCGGCGTCAAGTTTCTTCCCCACGCCAGAAGTTGATTCGAGCGTGCTGAGACTGCGAATCCGTCCCCAACCCGCAGTCGTCTCCGATCAGCCAGAAGCGCTCCTGCGCCTGATCAAAGCCGGTTTCCTCCATCCGCGCAA
Source organism: Roseiflexus sp. (assembly GCA_017743475.1). GTDB lineage: Bacteria > Chloroflexota > Chloroflexia > Chloroflexales > Roseiflexaceae > Roseiflexus. The sequence goes on from JAGHYV010000113.1 coordinate 9,720, forward strand.
GCAGTTGGGGAATGCATTGCCGGGAGGCATGTCGGCAATGGGCATGAAGATCGACAGGCAGCAGGTGCTGGACGCGCTTGCCGCTGCCGGGATCGATCCGACACGACGCGCCGAGACGGTAACGCTGGAAGAGTGGGGCGCGGTGTATCGCGCATTACATCACATCTGGTAGAACACAAGCTGCGCTGTTTTGTCGCGGAGCGAGGGCGTTTTGCCTTCGTGAGACAGCCTGGGGCACGATGCCTTCGCTCCTGTGAAATTGCTGTGGAGCTGAAGAAGATTGAGGATTATAGCAATTCCCATAGAGGTTAAACCAATTGGACGAGGTTGAACACTCCCAGAATCGTGCGCCCCATATGGCGACCGAAAATGAATTTCGGTCTACGCGAGAAGCAATCCAACATCATCCGTCGTCGGGCGTGATTCGGGCTGAAGCCCTTCCTGAGCACGGGGAAGCCCCTGCGGGGCTGGCGCGTCCGTTACCCTTCCCTATGCCAAGGGGGTCGCCGGGTTGATCCAGCCCGCAGGGCTTGCCCGACCTCAGATAGGACTTCAGCCTGCCTGAGGCGCACGAAGATTGAACGTGAACGCTCCAGAAGCGGGCGCCTTGTGCGACACGATAGACCCGGACAGGGGTCAACGTATTTACTGATATACATTCTCAATCTACATCATCCTGTCGATCAAGATTTGGTATCATCCTCTCGCGGCGCACTCTCCCTCCAGCCATTCCACAAATGCCAGCAGATCCGGCACATCGACCAGCGGCGCCGGACCATCCGGCGGTAACGGTTCGCGTTTGCGGTTGATCCACGCCACCGGCAACCCCATCTGCGCCGCCGGGACGATGTCGTGGAAATGGCTTTGCGCAGCGTGCAACCAGCGCAACCCGCCGATCCGTTCACGGGCAGCAATGAAATGACCGGTCGCCGGTTTGTACGAACCAACCTGCTGCGCCGTGACGATCAGATCGATTGGCGCAGTGAAATGCCGGATCGTTGCTTGGAGCAGATCGTCGTCCACATTCGACAGGATTCCCAGCCGATACCCGGCGGCGTGTAACCGCTCCAGCGCCGGGTTCGTGTCGGCGAATGGGAGCCACTCCGGTAACCTCGACGCGAAAAACCTGGCAGTATCATCGTCCATAGGCCAGCCAAGGGTTGCAGCAGCACGTTGTGCTGCTTCTGCCAGAACCTGACGATAGGGGCGATACTCAGCGGATTGGACCTGCGGCTCGATGGCATGATAGGCGGCGAGCGCCGCATCGAGATCGATCGCAACACCAACGCGCCTGGCGGCAGCGGCGAACCCTTCCCGAATGCCGCGATCCCAGTCGATTAGTGTGCCGTAACAGTCGAATGTGATAACATCGTACTCGTGCATGATTACGCTCCTGGAGATGTCTGGCGAAACTTCCACGCAGAAACCGCCGACGTATGAGGAACGTTACTTCACCTGATCCCGCCCCAACACGACAATAATGTCGACCGTTGGGTTCACGCCTTCGGGCGCACCACGGCGAGTCTCAGCGCGCAGCAACGTTGCCAGGCGACGGGCAGTAGCAGGCTTGCCAGTAACATCATACACGATGGTGTCGGGCATATCGCTGCGCGGCGCATCGGCTGCTGGCACAACTATGAACCCTTTTGCTTCCAGTTCACTGCTGACGCGCCGCGCCAATCCGGCGACACCGGCGCCGTTCAACACCTGGATGCGCACCTGCCCGGTTTCGACCCCCGGCGCCGCTAGAAAATCACGCACAACCGCGCGCACCTCCGCTGGATCCCAGAGAATGTCCGAGCCGACCTCGCGGAAGTTGGGCGCCGTATCAGGCGCGATCCGGTGCTGCCCGATCATCGCAGGGTCCAGGCCAGTTACGATCCATCCGATCCCCAGAACCATATCAAGGCGTGACAGCGGCAGGGTCGTGGTAAAGGTGCCGTCGAGCGCGCGACCGAGCGCGGGAGCGAGTAACGCCGCGCCAGGCAGACCCCGCGCGCGCAGTTCATCGACAACCGCGCGGATCACCTGTTGCTGGCGAATGGCACGTCCAAAGTCGCTATCGGCATGGCGGGTGCGCGCATAGATCAGCGCTCGCGCCCCATCCATCCGCTGCAGTCCGGGTTCAAACTCGACGCGAACCGTACCGAAATCGGGGGTCGGATAGGCATTATCGACAATTCGCCGCGGCACGTCGATGGTCACGCCGCCGAGCGCATCAATCACCCGTGCAAAACCGTCAAAATTGATCTGCGCCGTGTAATGGATGGGAAGGTCGAGAAATTGCCCGACCGTTTCGGCAGCCAGCGCCATCCCCCCCTGCTCAGGAGTAACCCCTTCACCATAGAGTTTTTCGGCTGCCGCATAGCCGTAGCCATACGCAACATTGATCTTGGCGGGACCGATATCCCGCAGTTCGACGCGCGTATCGCGCGGGACGGAGAGCAGACTGACGCGCCGACCAATTGTATCGAGATGGACGACAATCAGCGTATCGCTGCGCACCCCCTCTTCCGGATGATCGGGGCGTTCATCGACGCCGATCAACAGGATGTTGATCCCCGTCCCCGGCGGATTGAGCGGAGGAAACGGACGGGCATCGGCGACGATCAGCGGCGCGACGGCAGCAGCGAACTGCCAGTACGCCAGTGCGATAAGGAGCGCCATTAGCACGACGCCTGCCAGCAGCGCGCGGCGAATGCGTCGCCAGATGCTTCGCCGGGGGGGTGGCGCAGTGACCGGCGCGCAGCGGCGCATGACGATCGTGTCGCCAGTGTAAGCGCGATTGCGGGAGCGTCGATCCCGTGGCTCGTTTTCGTATAGTTCGTTCATCACAAGGCATCCTGCGATCATGAG
>JAGHYV010000114.1 GCA_017743475.1 Roseiflexus sp.
CGCATGAAACTGAAACATTTGTATCCAAAGATTCATGCTTGACAGAGTACTAGAGATCCAGTCGCACTTTAGCGCCGAAGTTCTTCTTCTCCTTGGTCGGGAAGTATGACAGACATGCCGCATCCAGCAAATCTGCGGTTAGAAGTGGCGTCTCCATATTGTAGCGCGCAATTGAGATCAACTGATCGAGAATGTCACGTGGCTGACACATACGAAACGGTCGCCCATCCGCGCGAAACCATTTCGCAACCAGGTAATCGATGCTGCGATCATCATACGGCACGTTGCGCGCCTTGCACATAATCTTCCAGATCTCACGCCACTGCTCTTCAGTCGGGTCGATAATCTCGATCTTGAACTTGATGCGCCGCAGCAGTGCATCGTCACCGAGATCCTTTGGGTCGAGATTGGTACTGAACATGATCAATTGATCAAACGGGATCTGGATCTTCTGACCCGTGACCGTGTTCAGGTAGTCATAACGCTTTTCGAGCGGCACGATCCAGCGGTTGAGCAGGTCAAATACGCGCACCTGCTGCCGCCCGAAGTCGTCGATCAGGAAAACGCCACAGTTCGCCTTCATTTGGAATGGCGCCTCGTAGATCTTCGACGTTTCGTTGTAGATCAGGTTCAACTGTTCAAGGGTCAACTCGCCGCCAACAATCACAACTGGACGGCAGATGCGTATCCAGCGTCGATCATACTCAATCTCGTCGTTCCATGGATGGCGCGGCGGTTCATGGATGACGGCGTCATAGAATTTGATAATGGCACCGTCGGCATACACAGTGTAGGGAACGAAGATGTCGTCACCCATCAGATGGGTGATCCGCTCGGCGATGGTCGTCTTGCCATTGCCTGGGTAGCCAAACAGCATGACCGACGAGCCAGAGTTGACCGCCGGACCCACCATGTTCAGAATAGACTCGTCAATGACCAGTCCCTCGAATGCATCCCGAATGTTGCGACGCGTCACTTTGACATTGCGCACCGTCTGCGCTTTGACCGATGCAATCCAGTCGTCCAGCACAACCGGGCAGGGACCGATATACTGCGTTTTTGCCATTGCTGCTCGAGCTGCCTCGTTCCCGCGAATAGTCAGGACATACTCATAGTTGATGTCGCCATACCCGCGCTGCCCGATGATGTCGATCTGCTCGATATTGCGCAAGTCGGTGATGATCGGCTCGATGATCTGGTAGAGCAGACCCATCGTGGCTGCTATTTCCCGCCCGGTTGCACGCCCTTTGTTGTACAGAATGCGCAGGAAATGCTTGGTAAGAAATGTGCGGTTGAGACCGGTTTCCTCAATGGTATGCGGCACTTTCGGTACGAAAGGATTAGCAAGTTGCGGTCGCGCCTCCTCATCGCTCGGCGGCGGGTCACCCAGCAGACGCAGCGCCTGGACATTTTCGCCGCGTGCCCGCGCTGCACTGATCAGGCGCTCAAGATCTGATATGTGCATCTGCAAATGCAGCATTGCGTCGGTGTCGTTTTTTGCCTGTGCTTCTTTCATACAGGCGTACACGGCACGCGCAACAGTGTATTTGACCCCGTCGATGTACAGGTGATGACAGTACTCGTTATTGCGCACATAACAGTCGCGCGGATGGAACGTTTGCCGGAGCATTTCGTCGTAGGAACGCTGGTCGAGAAGATAACGCATAACCTTCCCCACAAGACAGAGTGTCGGAAGCGGAACTGAAGGCGCTGCCAGCCCTTCACTACCATACCATACACGCTACGTCCACATTATATGCCTTGTGTAACCATTCTCTAACCAACATGAATGGGTGAAACTTCTGGTACAATCCCATCCATCGGACGCAATGACGAGATTCCTGGGAGCATGGCGGCGACACATGGACGATAGTACAGTGGCAACAGATGCCAGCCGATTGTTCAACGCCTGGTACTATCAGACGGGGTGCGGTTCACCGTATCAACGCAACGACCACTGGCTCGGCATCTTTGGCGAACTTGCGGATCGAATCGTCGCCGAGATCAGACCACGCTCGGTGATGGATGCCGGGTGTGCGCTTGGTATGCTGGTTGAGCAACTGCGCGCCCGTGGCGTCGAAGCCGAAGGGATCGATATTTCCAGGTATGCGATTGCGCAGGCGCACGAATCGGTTCGCCCATACGTGCGCGTCGGTTCGGTGACCGAGCCGTTCGGTCGCCGCTATGATCTGATTGTCTGTATCGAAGTGCTTGAACATATGCCGCGCCATGAAGCGGAAGCGGCAATCGCCAATATGTGCGCCTGGAGCGACGATATTCTCTTCTCGTCGTCGCCGTATGATCACAAAGAAGCGACGCACATGAACGTCAATCCGCCTGAGTACTGGGCTGAGCGGTTTGCGCGCCATGGATTCTTTCGCGATGTCGATTTTGACGCTTCATTTCTGACTCCGTGGGCAGTGCGATTTCGGCGGCGCAGCGAGCCGCTCCATCGTATCGTGCGCGATTATGAACGTCGCTTCTGGGAACTCTGGTATGCACACCAGCAATTGCGGGAACTGACGCTAGAGCAGCGCGACCGTCTGGCGCACGCCGTCGCAGCGCGGGAAGAAGCCGAACGCCTCGCGGAAGAGCGCCACGCCTACGCGATCCGCCTCGAATCGGAACTGACGCGAAAGAATGCGCATATCCGGTATCTTGAAGACCTCATTCATCGTCTGGAACACGGGCGGGTAATGCGCCTGTTGCGTCTCCTGACCCGCAGAAGGTAGTCATTTGTGAGGATCTCATACCTATGCGTCTCCTGATAATCAGCCACGATGTCGTTGGTCAACGTATGGCAGGTCCAGGCATCCGCGCATGGGAACTGGCGCGGGTGTTGTCGCTCCACGCCGAGGTGACGCTGCTGGCGACGCAACCCATTGACCTGGCTGCGCCCGGGGTGCGCACCGGTCACTTTGTCAAGGGTGATAGCGCTTCACTAGCAGAACATCTACGCTGGGCGGATGTTGTCCTGGCAAATGGGTTTCTGCTCGAGTGGCACCCGGAACTTGCAGACGTGCGCCAACCATTGATTCTGGATATGTACGACCCGACGTTGCTAGAGAATATTGAACTTTTCCGTAACGCATCGCTCTCCGAAAGGCGGGATCGCGCCCGCCGCGACATCGACCTGCTCAACCGGCAACTCGCAGCTGGCGATCTGTTCCTCTGCGCCACCGAACGGCAACGCGATCTGTACCTGGGCGCGCTGATGGCTGCTGGACGCATCACTCCTGAGCGCGTGGATGCTGACCCGCTCCTGCGCAATCTGGTTGTCGTCGTTCCTTTTGGATTGCCTGCCAGCCCGCCACAACGCACCGGTCCCGGGGTGCGCGGAGTGATTCCTGGCATCGGTGACAATGACCCGATCATTCTCTGGAATAGCGGCTTGTGGGACTGGCTGGATCCGCTGACGCTCATTCGGGCAATGCCGCAGGTCATCGCTAGAGTTCCCAACGCGCGCCTGGTCTTCATGGCGGGCAAACACCCCGGTGGCGCAGCACCGATGCGCATGACCGACACGGCGCGCGCCCTGGCGTCCGACCTGCGTTTGCTCGACCGTCATATCTTCTTCTATGAGACGTGGGTTCCATATGCCGACCGCGCGAATCCGCTCCTCGACGCGACCATTGCGGTATCACTCCACCGCCAGCACCTCGAAATGGCATATGCCGCCATCCGCTCGCGGGTGCTCGATTACCTGTGGGTCGGATTGCCTGCCGTCCTCAGCGATGGCGACCCTGCTGCTGCACTGGCGCAGGAGCACGGTTTTGCCCTTGTGGTACCGCCGGAAGACCCGGAAGCGGTGGCGTGTGCGCTTATCACCCTGCTCACCGACGAAGCCCAACGCGCAGAACTGGCAGACCGGGCGCGTGCGCTTGCGCCACAGTACACCTGGACGAAGGTCGTTCGCCCGATTGTTCGATTCCTCGAAGCGGCGCCAGTGCATAAGCCACGCTCTGCCTCTCGTCAGCGCAGCATCCCGGCAGCATCGTCGTCTCCGACAGCGGAGCGCATCGACCGGCGACAAACGCTCCAGGAACAGCGCAATCGCGCATTGCAAGCGCTTGAAGCAACCTGGCGTCTTGATCAACTGACGCCACCGGCGCAGGGGGTAGTGGGAAAAGTGCGGAACATGGCGCTGGAGCGCATTGTCTGGCCCCTGCTGGCGCCGCTGATTGCCCGTCAGCGCGATCACAACGCCGCTGTGATCCATGCTGCTTACGCAATGGCAGAGTATCAGGATCTCCTCTCAAACGATGTTGCCCGCCTGATCGCCGCCGTTCGCCTGCTGGCGCAGCAAACACGCGACATCGCCGAACATATGGCTGGTCTGGAAGAAGCCGACCAGCACCTCCGCGCTGCGCTCTATGGTGAACAACCGCCGCTGCCATGCACCAGAACACAGTTGGTAGATATTGATCGCGAAACCCTTATAGAGGAACGGTATGAATAGTGCGATCATCGTGCTAACATGGAATGGCGGTGCGGAAGCAATTGCCTGCTTGCAAAGGGTACGCCAGCTCGATCCGGCACCCAACACTGTAGTTGTTGTGGACAACGACTCCCGTGATGGGACACCAGATCAGGTTGCCGCCCTTTTTCCGACATTTCTCTTGATCCGGAACCCACGCAACCTGGGCTATGCAGCCGGGATGAACATCGGCATCCGCGCACTGCTTGATCAGAATCCCCCGCCCGACATTATCATTTTGCTCAACCAGGATACACTGGTTGATCCGGGATGGCTCGGTGCCATCATTGCGCCATTCGCCGATCCCGCAGTTGGCGCAGTGGGATGCAAAATCCGCTACCCTGACGGAACGATTCAGCACGCCGGTCTCACCCTCGACTGGCCCCTGGCGCTGCCGCGCCACATCGGGCGAGACGAACCAGACCACGGGCAATATGATGTGCCACGTTATGTCAACTTCGTTACCTTTGCCGCCGCGGCACTCCGCAGCGAGGCGTTACGACAGATTGGTCTGTTCGACGAAGGGTATAGCCCGGCGTATTTCGAGGACGCCGATCTCTGTGTGCGCCTGCGACAGGCTGGCTATCTGATCCGCTATGAACCACGGGCGACGCTCGTCCATCGAGAGGCAATGTCGCAGCAGGACCGCTTGACCCACAACGCGCTTGTTCATCAGGGACGGCTACGCTTCGTACTGAAAACGTATACCCTCGATGAGATAACCGGTCCTTTCGCGCAGGCAGAACGTGACTTGATTAGATACCTCGAACAACCGTCTGAAAAACGCGCGCTGCGCTGGGCATACGACAAAACGCTTGCAGACCTTCCGCACATCTGGCTCGCACGGCGCGAGACGGACCAGGCCATGTCTGATGCAGTTCAGCGCCTTCTTCTCAACCTGCAACATGAATTGAGTAAGAGTTCCTATCGACGTATTGCTGCGCGCCTTGCAGACATTGAAGACCTGGTAACAAACCAACCGGCTCTGCTGGCTGCGTGTTATACACTGCTCGACGCGCCGCCACTTCGTCTGGATCTGAGTGAGTCCTTTCGTATCAATGTAGACGTGCACAATATCGGGCGCATTGCCTGGCGTAGCGCTGGCGCACATCCGATACGTCTGGGTTATCTGTGGATCAATCAGTCAGGAGAACGCATCGCCGGACTGCATCGGTCAGCCATCCCTAAAGATCTCCTTCCTGGCGAACACGCCCATGTTGCGTTGCGCATTGATCCCCCTCCTCAGGCTGGCGTATGGCAGTTGCAGATCGGCCTGGTAGAAGAATATATTGACTGGTTCAGCACATATGGGGTTCCACCGCTTTGTATCGATATTGAATATGTTCTCGACACAGGACCACGCGCAGTCATTCTGACCTTGAGCATCGCTGCATATGACGCGATTGGAGGATATATTCTATTCCAGCTCCAAATGCTTCGCAGCGCGGGCTATCGCGTTGTGATCCTGGCAGAACACGTTGATCAGCGTTTACCAACTGACATTCTTCTCTCAGTTGTCACCATTAACCGCAAAACACCAGAAAAATACTATGCAGTCGCTATCGAACATCTGCACCGCGCTGACCTGATTATTCTCCATTATCCACTCTTTTACGACCTCGCCAGCTTGATACGTGATGTTCGCCATGGCGTTGTGTTATTCGATTACCACGGTATTACGCCACCCGATATCTGGGGGGTCGAGTCGCCAGATTACTACGCCAGGATGGTGCGTGGCATCGCAAATCTCTCTCTGGTTCAGTACGCAAATTATGCTATCGGGCATAGCCGTTTCACCTGTGCAGAGTTGATAGCGACAGGCATGATCAACCCGAAGCACGTTATTCAGATGGGTTTCCCAATCGTTACGCATGCAGCTCTCTCCGGCGCTCCCAGTCGCGACCTGATTGAACGGTTCGATGTGCATAACAAGCACGTGCTCCTCTACGTCGGTCGCATGGCGCGCAGTAAGCGAGTCGATATGCTTATTGAAGCGTTGCCTGCAGTTGTGGCGCGTCATCCAGAGACGAAGCTGCTGCTGGTCGGTGATGATCGCCCATTGGTGTACCGGCAGTATGTGCGCGAAGTCGCGGCGCGTGCGCGCGAACTCGGCGTTGCAGCATATGTGCAGTTTACAGGACAGGTTGACGAGACGACTCTTGATCAGTTGTACCGTGCCTGTGCAGTTTTCGTGACCGCTAGCATCCACGAAGGCTTCTGCATGCCGGTTGTTGAGGCAATGGCACACGGTCGCCCGGTTGTCGTAACATGTGTGACAGCGCTGCCGGAAACGGTTGGCGATGCTGGTCTTCTGTTCAATCCGGACGATGTCGCGGGTCTGGCGGATCAGATATGTCGGTTGCTTGACGATCTCCCGCATCCTGGTGCTCATTGGGATGTATCGACGTTCGGGCGACTGGCGCCGGTGACAGAGGAAGAGATAGCAGCGCTGCGGCAGCGCAAGATCGGTATTGTGACGCCCCGCTATGGCGTCGGAGTGCTGGGCGGCGCCGAACAGGGCATTCGGGGATGGGCGGAACAACTTGCCGCGCGCGGCTACACCGTTGAGGCGCTTACAACAACGACGGTCGACATGTCGAACTGGGGCGATCACGTGCCGCCAGGTGTCGATCATCTGAACGGCGTAACCATCCGCCGTTTCCGAACCACCAGCACCGATAACCGATGTTTCCACGCTGTTCGGGAGCAGGCTGAAGTGGGGAAACTTCCCCGCTTCAGAGAAGAACAACGGTTCATGGAGCATAATCTGCGAAGCGTTGACCTCGAACGATTTATCGCTCAACACGCAGAAGAGTATGCCTGCCTGCTCGTCATTCCCTATCTTTTTGGAACCAGTTACTGGACGATCCGAACGGCGCCGGAGCGTTCCATTCTTATTCCATGTCTGCACGATGAACCACTGGCGCGCCTTAGCATCTTTCGCTCGATGCTCGAACAGGCAGCGGCACTCTTCTTCAACTCTAGAGAAGAAGAAGCGTTTGCAACTCGAGTCCTCGGTGTAACCAATCCGTACCGCGCATGTTTGGGGTTTGGCTTCCCTGATCATCCAGAACCGGGCAACCCGCATCGTTTCCGCGAACATAGCGGAATAACGGGTCCGTTTCTCCTCTACGCTGGTCGTCTCGAATATGGCAAGAACGTTCCGCAGTTGATCGACTATTTCATTCGCTACAAAGCAGAGCGACCGGGAGCGCTGACACTGGCATTGAGCGGAACGGGTAACATTTCCCCACCTTCTCGTCACGACATCGTTGCATTGGGAATGCTTCCCCGCGAGGTGCTCAACGACGCTTTCGCCAGCGCGCTGGCGCTCTGTCAACTTTCGCTTAATGAGAGTTTTTCGCTTGTCCTGATGGAGTCGTGGCTCCAGGGGCGACCAGTAATCGTTCATGCAGATTGTGCAGTGACCAACGGTCACGTCGAACGCAGCGGCGGCGGGTACGCAGTCCGTTCGTATGAAGATTTTCGCGCGGCAGTTGATACATTGCTGGCGAATGACGAACATGCGGCGACGCTTGGTGCGCGTGGCAAGGCTTACGTCATCGAGCGATACACCTGGAGTCGGTTGCTGCCGCGCATCGAAGAAAACATCGCTCGTTTCAGCCGTCCTCGTTCGCTGTATGCACGTCTGGCACAACGCAGCGTGGTGCGCGCGCTGGAGTTTACCCGGCAACGCTTCGAGGCAGACTTTCTCGACCTGGTTGAGCGTGCGCTCGCCGAAACCAGAGCACAGGCACGCGCCGATTGAGCAGTCCTCGTTGATACGATGCCAGCGATCCAACCGTTGCGCCCTGAGAGTCGCCTGATCTGACGCTAAAGATCATACCGCGTGACATCTCCAGTATCGCTATCGTATACTGCGCAGGTGGCGGCGCCATACAGTTCACCCATGACCTCGCCGGGATTGACCAGCGTGACCGCGCCACGCTGCACCACGCTGTACTGGTGATTGTGTCCGCAGCATATCAGACCATACCTTCCACTTTCGAGCAGCGGCATCGCTATCTCCGGGTAGTGTGTTACAGCTACCCGCAGTCCATTCAGATCGAGATCCGCAAATGCACCATGGAGCGTGATCTGTGAGAAGTTCGTCGCCGCAACGGTCAGACGAAACAGATCGCCGTCGTTGTTGCCAAAGACGATATGGATCGGACCAGTAAATCCTTCACCCAACTGCCGCATAATGAATGGCGAACAGAGATCGCCGCAACAGATCAGCGTATCCGCGCCGCGTACCCGTTCCAATGCCGTCGCCAGCCGCGAAATATGGTCGTGAATATCCGATACGATGGCAATGCGCATACGTCCTTCCCTCCTTTGTGTGGGTACGCGGGTATTATACAAATCTGCGAGAAAGTGTTATACTGACACCAATTGGTTGATTTGGCTCCGATATCGAAAGGGAGACGCTCATGCGACCGTTCAACTCAATCTACACGCATGGCTTTGTTCGCGTTGCGGTATGCATCCCTTCCCTGCGCGTCGCCGATCCAGCGTACAATGTTACCCGCACTATTGCTCTGTCTGAGCGCGCCAGCATCGCCAACGCCGCTGTCGCACTTTTTCCTGAACTTGGTCTCTCCGCCTACACCTGCGACGACCTCTTTCAGCAAGACGCGCTGCTGGAAGGTGTGCTCGATGCGCTGAACCGCCTGATCGACGCGAGTCGCTCACTGACGCCGGTGATCCTGGTCGGCGCACCATTGCGCATCGACGGCGCCTTGTACAACTGTGCGATCGCCATCTATCACGGGCGTATCCTGGGGGTCGTTCCTAAAAGCTACATCCCGAACTATCGGGAGTTTTACGAGAAACGCCAGTTCAGCGCCGCGCGCGATGCACTCCGGCAGACAATCACGCTGGCAGGCGCCACAGTGCCGTTCGGCAACGATCTGATCTTCGTCGCCGGGAATGTGCCCGGCTTTGCGCTGCATGCCGAGATTTGCGAAGATGTGTGGGTTCCCACGCCGCCGAGTTCCTTCGCCGCCCTGGCGGGCGCAACCATCCTTGCTAACCTGTCCGCCAGCAACATTACCATCGGGAAAGCTGACTATCGGCGCATGCTGTGCGCCGCTCAATCCGGCACGTGTATCGCCGCCTACCTCTACTCAGCCGCTGGTCCCGGTGAGTCAACGACCGATCTGGCATGGGACGGACATGCATTGATCTATGAACTTGGCGAACTCCTGGCGGAAACCGGGCGGTTTGCCGACGACGAGCGGATAATCACCGCCGACATCGACCTGGAGCGGATCATCCAGGAACGAATGCGCACAACCAGTTTCGCCGATGCGATCGGCGATCACCGCGAGCGCCTGCGTGCGATGCGGCATATTCCGTTCACCTTCGATATTCCTGAGGGCGATGTGCCGCTCCAGCGCATGATTGATCGTTTTCCCTACGTGCCAGGCGATCCGTTACGCCGTGATGAGCGGTGCTACGAAGCCTACAACATCCAGGTTCACGGTTTGATGAAACGCCTGCTCAGCACTGGCATTGAAAAAGTCGTGATTGGCGTTTCAGGCGGACTCGACTCCACCCATGCCTTGATCGTGGCTGCCCGCACGATGGATCGGCTCAACCTGCCGCGCACCAACATTCTGGCATACACCATGCCAGGATTCGCCACCAGCGACATAACCCTCGCCAACGCCCGCAGTCTGATGCGTGCACTCGGCGTGACAGCTGGTGAGATCGATATCCGCCCGTCGTGCATGCAGATGCTGCGCGACATCGGACATCCATTTGCGCGCGGCGAACCGGTGTACGATGTCACCTTTGAGAACGTCCAGGCGGGCGACCGCACGTCACACCTCTTCCGTCTGGCGAATATGCACGGCGCGCTCGTCGTCGGCACTGGTGACCTGAGCGAACTAGCGCTTGGCTGGGCAACGTATGGAGTCGGCGATCATATGTCGCACTACAACGTCAATGCGTCGGTGCCGAAGACGCTTATTCAGCATCTCATTCGCTGGGTCGCCGATTCCGGTCAGTTCGACGACGCAACCAGTGCAGTCCTGCGTTCGATTCTTAGCACCGAGATCTCACCCGAACTGATCCCCCCCAGTGACGCCGATCACTCCCGTCCAGCACAGAGTACACAGGCAATCATCGGTCCATACGAATTGCAGGATTTCAACCTCTTCTACATTACACGCTACGGCTTCCGACCGAGTAAGGTCGCTTTTCTGGCATGGAATGCCTGGCGCGATGCATCACGCGGCGACTGGCCACCAGGTCTGCCGGGAGATGAGCGCCGCCAGTACGACCTGGCGACCATCCGGCACTGGCTAGAAGTCTTTCTCTATCGTTTCTTCAAAACCAGTCAGTTCAAACGTTCGGCGCTACCAAACGGTCCAAAGATCGGTTCCGGCGGTTCGCTCTCACCGCGCGGCGACTGGCGCGCGCCAAGCGACGCTGAGGCGGAGGTGTGGCTCGATGAACTGCGCCGCAATGTGCCAGACAATTGTTAATCATTTGGGAAAGCCCTGTCCAGAACACCCGGATCGCAACGCCCCGGTTGACCAATAGCGCGCACGGGTTATCGTACAGTGTCACGTCTTCCATTGGAAGAGTCGCATATGACAACCTATCCCCTGCTCCCTGATCTCCGCTTTGGTATTATCGGCAGCACCGCCAGTATTGCCGTGATCCGTGTGAAAGCGCTAACCCGACTTCCAGGTGCATCGATTGCTGGAATGGCGGATGTCGCTGTCGAGCGCGGCGAAGCCCGCGCCAGGGAAGTCGGATGCCCATTCTTTGCCGACCACTGCGCGATGCTCGACACTATTCGTCCCGATGTTGCAGTTATCTGCGCGCCTTATCTGTTCCGCGCTACGCTGGCTATCGACTGTCTGAAAGCTAGAGCGCACATGCTGGTCGAGAAATCGCTCGCAGCCAGCGTGTCCAAAGCGGATGCAATGATTACCGCCAGTGCCAGCGGTCTGCTTCCGGCAACGGCAAAAACGCGCTGCAGAAGCGTGGCGGACGCAACCGGCGATCGATGGAGAACGACGCTCTTGCGGTTAGTGGAATGACCTGTTCGTAGGAGACTCATTCAACTGCGCGGGGCTATGATACTGTTCCTGGCACATTCAACCGGAGAATAAGAACTGCGCCATGGCAGACGTTGTTATCCCAACGCCTGATGGGGCGCTGAATGCCCCCCTCGCCGTGCCGGATGGCAAGGGTCCATGGCCCGGTGTCGTCGTTATTCACGACGCTCTGAGGATGCGGCGCGACACTCGCCAGCAGGCGGAGTGGCTGGCGAGCGAAGGGTTTTTAGCGATCGCACCTGATCTTTTCGACGGCGGCACCGTGATTACCTGTCTGCGCCTGATCATCCACGATTACCTGACATGGCAGGGAATGATGTTCCGCCATATTGCAGCCGCGCGCGACTAGCTGGCGCAGCGCGACGATTGTACCGGCAACATCGGGGTGATCGGCTTTTGCATGGGCGGCGGATTTGCCCTGCTGCTGGCGCCCAGTCACGGGTTTACGGCATCAAGCGTCAACTATGGCGTCCTGCCGAAAGAGATCGAGCGTATCCTCGCTGGCGCCTGCCCGATTGTCGCCAGTTACGGCGCGAAGGACATCACCCTGCGTGGCGCGGCGCAGCGCCTCGAACAGGCGCTGACGACCCTCGGCATCGAGCACGACGTGAAAGAGTACCCCGATGCCGGACACGCCTTCCTCAACAATCACGATCCGCGCGAGTTTCCCGCATTGATGCGGATCGTCTGGCGCGCAACGCAAACGACGTACCACGAACCATCGGCGCACGACACACGCCAACGAATTGTCGCTTTTCAAACGCCACCTCGCCTGACAGACCTCAGCGCGCGTTCCCGTCGTGCCTCACTCCTGGGAGCGCGCGGCTCGCCCGCATCCCCCGCTGCCTCACTCCTGGAAGTGCGCGCGTCCCGCCCGCATGTCCCCCAGCATCGCCCCTGGAAGCGCGCGCGTCCCGCCCGCATGTCCCCCAGCATCGCCCCTGGAAGCGCGCGCGTCCCGCCCGCATGTCC
>JAGHYV010000115.1 GCA_017743475.1 Roseiflexus sp.
AGCGCCCGGCAGCGGGAAGCCAGTCAGGTACGCAATCTGGCGCATTCGGAGCGCCAGGTGTCAGGATTGGCGCTGGCGACGCTCATCACGCTCGTGTTAGGCATGCAGGCGGCAGAGGCCGAAGCAGCCGTCCCGCGCGCCGTCGCTGCCGCCAAGCGTAGCTTGGCCGCCAGCGCTGGTTCACGCTGGGACGCGCGGCCTTCTGGCAATGGCTATAGCAGCGGGAACGCGCCTCCATCCGCTGGGTTCTCGCTGACCTGGATGGGCACCATTGGTCAGCTGAGTAGCGCGCCCGGCACGCCCCGGCGAGCGCCGACATAGGATAGCGGGCGGCCAGGTGACAAGCCCATTGGAATGTGCGAAACCGCCAGAAGGCTCATATGTTCTGTCCGCCCTTGAACGTCGCGGAGTCGGGGTAGGCAGTAGGAGAAAGCGGGCGTGTACCCGTGTCCGTCCCGAAGGGAAGACTCGCGCTACCCTCGGTTTACCGGCGATGCCACCAGCGCGGGACGGTTTCGGAATGGCGCGGACGCTGCCCGCGTGCGCAGGGCGTCACGGTTGGCGGCGCACCGAACTCGATGCACAGGAACGTTGCCTTCTGTGCGCACATGTAGGCGTGGGGGCGTGAGTGCGTCATTCTTGGCGGGCCTCCGTTTCCGCAACGCACGATTGCATAGTCCAGCGGGCAGACAGTGCGCCCTGCTGAGCAAGGCTTGACACGAACAGAGTAGAACGGCATATTTCAAGTCCATCATTTCGGTCTACACTCCGCTGGAAGCGGACCCTGCACGCGATACGGCAGACCCAGACAGAGGTTAACGTTTTCGAGAACTGCTATAAATTCTCAATCTCCACCAGACCTGCGGCAAGAACGAATACCAGTTTACATTCTTGATCTTCATCAGCCTATAGTCAGTAATAATGAGCCGTCAGGCTATGGGGCGAATACTGATTTCGATACTTCTTCGTTCACCACCCGCCACCGCTGCGCCCGCCGCCGAAGCCGCCGCCGCTGCGCCCGCCGCCGCCGAAGCCGCCGCCGCTGCGCCCGCCGCTGCCGAAGCCACCACTGCCGCGACTGCCGCCGCCGAAGCCGCCACCGCCGCGACTGCCGCCGCTCCAGCTGCTCCGACGGGGGCGGCTATCGTTCAAGAGCGTTCCGACCAACACGCCACCGATAAAATCGCCGAGGCTATCGTCGCCCTGCGACGCGGCGCGTATCAGTGCCTCAAAGATCCGTGACGCGCGCTCGGCTTTCTCATACGCCTCCTGCGCCCAGCGCAGCGCGCGCTGCATATCCGCCTCGTTGTAGACCTGCCCGATCTGGTTGTAACTGGTGCGCGCTTCCTGCAACAGAGCAAATCCGGCAGCGTCCCGGCTCACCAGACTCCCTGCCCGTGCCGACAGTTGCTCGGCGCGGCTGATGGCGGCCTTCGCGCGCTCTGATTCGGCGCGCACCCGTTGGCGCATCGCTTCGAGGCGCTGGAAATGGCTCCGGATCTCTTCATAAATGCCGGCAGCCTGCTGTTCCAGCGCTGTATACCGCTCAATAGCGTCACGCAGTGCGGCTGCGCGCGCTTCCTCTTCCTTCTGATCGACGCTTTGCGCCGCTGCATAGGCCGCCTGGAGATTGATCTGCAACCCGTTGATTTTATCCTTCGCACCAACCGGAATGTCGCGCGGGTGAATGCTCACAAACTGAACGATCTTCTGCACTTCGGCAGTGGCGACCTGTTGCATCCGCTTGAGTTGCTCACGCAGCCGGTTCATCGCCTCAACTTCCGAGCGCGCTCCGCGCAGCGCCTCATCCGCCAGATGATTGGCTTCGTGCGCCAGGCGAACGATCTGCAACCAGTCGGGGCGTTCCTGCCCGATTTCGGCGCGCGCCTGGGCCAGCGCCGACTCGGCGCGCGCAAGGAGTTTTTCGGGTTCCCTGCCAACGTCGGGATCGTTGGCGGCAATGAACGCGCGCCCCTGCATGATGTCTGCCTCGGCAGCCGCAATTTCGTCGCGCGCGGCGTCACGCGCGGCTTCCAGGTCTTTCAGGCGCTTGATGATCGCCTCGATGAGCGCGCGCGCGTATGCGATCCGCTCTTCCGCTGCATCCAGATCCGCGCTGGCTTCAATGAATTCCTGGCGTTCCATCGAGTTGCGTTCGGCTGCCCGTTCCCACAACTCCTGCGCCTCATCGGCGGCGCGCTCGGCTTCGCTGCCATTGCCGCGAATGTCGCTCCACGAACTTTCGGCAAACTCATCAACGATGTCGAAAACGCGCCATCCTTCATCGATGAATGCCGCAAGCGCTTCTCCCGCAGCCTTGACGTTCTCGATCCGTTCGAGGTTGGCACGGTAGCGCGCTGGCAACCCGCCGCCGCGAAGCACGCCCATCTCACGCGCTTTGTCCGCCTGATCGAGCAGACTGGCGACCCCTTCCGGTCCGACGACGGGCAGCGCCGCTGCCGCCTGACGCAGCAACCCTTCGGCGGTGTTGAACGATGCCATGCCTGCTTCGACGCGAAAACCCTGCGCTGCGGCGCGTTCGGCTGCGGCTCGTCCGGCTGCGATCCCATCGGAAATATCGCGCATACGCGCAACAACATCGGCAAACGACGTTAGTGTGGCTGACGCTGCCTGAGCCGCCGTGATTGCATCGGCGGCGCGACGCTCCTTCAGCAATTGCTCAGCGCGTTCGACCAGCGACCCGGCGGTGCGGAGCGCCGCTTCGGACTGGAGATCGGCGCTGAGCGCGCTGAACTGCGCGGCAACGTCAGCCAGCGCTTTTTTTGCTTTGTCCACCTCACCCGGCGCAGCCTGCGCAATCCGGTCGAGTTCGGCGCGACGCGCTTCGACCTGCGCAAGTCGCTCGCGAGCGGCGGTTATCTCCTGCTCCAGCTGGCGGTACTGTTGCGCAACTGTCTCATAATCCGCCTGGGCTGGCGTCCGGCGCAGCGCCAGGTGCTTCTCGATCTCTGAGAACCGCTCCTGAAGACGCGCAACCTGTTGCTCGACGTCGCCCTGCATTGCAGCAAGCTGACGCACATCCGACTCAGTGTAGGAAACTTTGTCGAACTGCGCTTTTTCCCGGGCACTCCGCAGCGCCTGACTGACATCCACAATCGCGGAACTGGCGGATCGCCGCGCTTCTTCCGCAGCGGTGCGCGCCGCTTCCAGCGCCTTTGCCGCCGCGCGCCGCTTCTGGAATCTGCTCCAGAACATTGGACCGCCAATCGCCAGCAGCACCAGGAAAATAACCCCGACCACAATCGGGACCGGGTTGATGGTGACGGTGGTTCCGCCTGCGGGAACGGGCGGTGAAGCAATCGAACGCTCGATCTCCGTGAGGGCATCAACCACGCCGCGGGTGGTATTGCCGCTCGCCAGACCGGGGTTCAGCCGGTTCTGGCGAATCGTCTCCGCATTGTCGTTCGTGCGCAGCGCCGCATTCCAGCGGTCGCCATACGCAATCTCGGAGTAGCGCGGATCGAACGACACATAGATAAGGATGGCATCGGCGTTGATCGCGCTCCCGTCGGCAAAACCGGCGCGCTGATACCTGCGCAGCGCATCATCCTCGCCGCCGCGCTGAACGATGAACACCCCGACTCGCGCACCGCGCGCGATGAGCGGTTGCGCGGCACGCTGAACCGCAGCCGTGTCCAGTTGTCCGGTTTCATCAACAATCGTAGGGTTCGACTGCGCCAGCGCCGGGGCGGCCAGGAGGGTCAGCAGCAGCGTCATCAGCGCCAGAGCGCGTGCCATGGGAACAGGGTTCGGAAACATCACAGGCGCCTCCTGTATTCACACATGTTCCCATTGTAGCATGTAGGGGCGCAGTGGCGCTGCGCCCCTACATGGTGCGACGGTTGAGGGATGGGTGCGGTGGCGCACCCCGCCGAAACGAACCGCCCCCTGATCCCGTGCAGGGAGAGGGGGCAACGAAAGGCATCACAATGCCGCAAACCGATGCCTACTGCACGATAAGCGGCAGATACACCCGCTTTATGGCGAGCGCATAGCGGGCGATGTAGTCGGCGAACGGATTGTTGCCAGTGTTGGTGAACGCGCCGCCAGCGTACACTTCATCGCTCGACGGCACGGCGAGCGCGTAGACCGGACCGAACACTCCCGATGTGCCGCTGACCAGCGCCGTCCACTGTACGCCGTCCCAGCGAACCAGGTAATCGGCTGCGCTGTTCCCGCCCGCGTTGGTGAAGTCGCCGCCAACGTACACGTTCGCGCCACTGATGGCAACGGCATAAACATTGTCGTTGATCGCACTCGCCCTGCCGACGGCGTTCCAGTTCGTGCCGTCCCAGCGGGCGATGTGGTTCGCGCCGCGCACGCCGCCCGCGTTGGTGAAGTTGCCACCGACGTAGACATCGCTTCCGCTGAGAACGATAGCGCGAACAACGGTGCGGAAATCGCGGCTAATCGCATTCGCCCCGCCGACGAGATTCCAGGTGTTGTTCGCACTGTTCCAGCGGGCAATGTAGTTCGCGCCGCGCACGCCGCCCGCGTTGGCGAACCTACCGCCGACGTACACGTTCGTGCCGCTGATGGCGATAGCATAGACCTCGCCGTTGAGCAATCCTTCCACCCCTGTGCCCAGATTCTCCCAGGTGTATGTGAGCGCCTGCGGGCTGAAGATCGGGCCGCTGTCCGGGTCGAGAGTCACGTCCCAGCCGCTGATGTCCACCGCGCCGTTGAACGTTCCGTCCGGGCGCAGCGTCCCATCCAGGTTGAGCAGGTCTTCAACCGGAATAGTCTGCGGGTCATCGTCCTCATCATCGTCGGTCGCCGCGACGGGTGCGGATGCGGCGTCTGCCACGCCTGCCGCAACCAGCGGGGCTATGTCGACAACCGGCGCGGGCGGACCTGCCATCGGAGCAGAGCGGATGGTCGCGCTGCCTGCTGGCGCAGCGACGGCGACCAGCAGCAGCACTGTGAGCATGCGTGCGATACGGATGAGCGCCATTGGTCTGGACCTCCTGTGTCTGAAGCGCGAATGCAGGGCGACTGTGTCTCCCCTGTGGATGCCCGCTGCCGGGAGCAGAAGGAAGGGAACGGATGGAAAAGCGTAGGAAGAGATGCCCCAAACGCGTCAGAGCGAACCGCCAACACGGACGTGTGCATCACACTGTGAAGATACGAGCCGCTATTAACCACGATAGTGTGCACGTTTAACGAAGGCAATAGAACGTTAGTACCAGGACAGGATAGGAATATTGGGAGATGCAAAATAGTACTATTGTCTCATTATCTCGTGGGATCGGTGCAATGAACCGCAGGAGGGGCGCGGTGGTCTGGGGACGGGCGCGGCGGCGCAGGGTACGTGATATACTCTGCTGCATCAATCAACGCCGACCCGATGGCGAAAGGCGCAGCTATGCCCTCCACCCGTCACATCTACATTGCCCAGACGCAGCCCGGCTTCGAGGCAATTGCTGCGACCGAGATTGCACAACGTCTCGATGGTGCGCACATCCTTGATTTGCGCCCGGTCGCCGATAAGAACGGCATGGTACGGTTCGCATATGCTGGCGATCCACGTAATCTGCTGACACTGCGGACGGTCGAGGACATCTTTGTGGCGGCAGCAGAGACGCGCGATCTGGCACCGGGATTCGCAGCATTGCGCCAGCTTGAGCGTCTGGCGACGACGGCGCCCGGCATCGAACGCGCCATCCGCCTGGTGCGTCTGGTTGATCCGCGGCGCGGCGGCGAGGGACGGATCCACTACCGTGTGGTTGCGCGGCAGGTCGGGCGCGCACCCTACCGTCGCGTCGATGCACAGATCGCCGTTGAACGCGGGATCGCAGCGCGCCCGGATCATCGCTGGCGGCTCAGCGCCGATGGCGGGATCGAAATCTGGCTGACGCAATGGCCCGGCGAAGCGCTGCTGATGGTACGCCTGAGCCATGAGCGGATGCGCCACCGCACCTACAAAGTGGAACATCTCCCCGCGTCCCTGCGCCCGGCGGCTGCCGCTGCGCTGGCATGGCTCACGTCGCCGCGTGACGATGATGTGTTCCTTGATCCGATGTGCGGCGCCGGCACGATTCTGATTGAGCGGGCGCACCTGGGGCGCTATCGCGCCCTGATCGGCGGCGACGTCGATCCCGAAGCGGTCGCCACGGCGCGGGCGAACATTGGGTCGCGCTATCAACCGATCTCCATCCACGAATGGGACGCGCGGCAGTTGCCGCTCGACGCTGGATCGGTGACGGCGCTGGCGGCCAATCTGCCGTTTGGTGTGCAGGTGGGATCGGTCGAAGAGAACCGTGACCTCTACCCGGCATTTCTGCGCGAAGCGGCGCGGGTGCTGCGCCCCGGCGCCCGCTTTGTTGTACTGAGCGGTGATGTGCGCACATTAGGCGACGCGCTGCGCCGGAACAACCGCCTCGTGCAGCGCGAAACCTACCCGGTGATCATCCTGGGGCGCCGGGCAGTGGTAGTAGTGGCGGAACGAGTGTAGGCGTTGTTGAAGGTGGGAAGGTTGAACGTTACACGTTTGGCTGATCCCGCAACCCAAAGAGCATTGACACGTAGATTCAGTGCTGCAACCAAATTGTCAACGATTCGATAACACGACCTTAATCGAGATTGGCTAAACTGTGAGCAGGACATCGCTTCCTTATGCAAGGGGTGAATGATGCAATCGGTCACGCGCGCAATCGGCATCGGCTACCTCCTCATTTGTCTGCTGGCGCTCCTTGCCACAGCATTCGTCGGTCCTGTCGGCTACGCGCCCTTCCCGCTCCCCATCGGTCCGGCGCAGGACCCAGTCGTGGTGACGATCTGGTATGGCACTGAGAAACGACAGTGGTTTGAAGATGCTGTACAGCAGTTTGCGGCAACGAACCCGCGCGTGGGGAACCGCCCGATTCAGATCGTGTTGCGCGGCATCGGTTCGCGTGAACTAGCCGTGCGTGCCGCGCGGCGCGAGTTCGGCGGTGACGGGCAACCGACAGTGATCAGCCCGGCAAGCAGCATGTGGGTCGAGGTGGCGCGCACCGACTGGGCAGCGCTCAATCCCGGCATGCCGTCGTTCATCACCGAAAATCCGGGCCAGGTGACGCCGCTGGCGTTGACGCCGCTGGTGGCGGTTATCTGGCAAGAACGCGCTCAGTTACTCTGGCCCCAGGGTCCAGAGAACTTCTGGCAGAATCTCCACGCGGCGCTCACCGACAGTGAGGGATGGATCGGTGTCGCCAGAGCGCGTGGCTTTGCCCCTGGTTCGCCAGAGTACCAGAAAGCCAGCAACTGGGGGTTCGTCAAATTCGGTCATACCTCGCCGCTGACCTCGAACAGCGGCACGCAGGCGTTGATCCTCATGGCGTATGGCTACCACGGTAAAAGTCGGGGTTTGACGAACGCCGATGTGCTATCCCCTGAGTTCCAGCAGTGGATGCGCGATGTCGAGATGGCGGTGCTCGAATTCGGTGACAGCACCGGTTCGTTTATGACCAGCATGGTGCAGTTCGGTCCGAGCAAGTATGATCTGGTGCTGGTGTACGAAAACCTGGCGCTGGAGAACATCACCGCCGCGCAGAATCGCTGGGGGGGACATCCGCATCTACTATCCGCCAGCGACCATGTTCAGCGATCATCCTTACGCGATCCTGAATGCGCCGTGGGTGACGCCGGAACAGCGGCAGGCGGCGGAGCAGTTCCGTGATTTCCTGTTGTCGCCGCCTATCCAGGAGATTGCCTTTCGCCAGTATGGGTTCCGTCCGGCAATCCCCGATGTGCCGGTGATCTCCAACGATCCTTCCAACCCGTTCAACAAATACCGCGCGTATGGCGCGCAGGTGGACACGCCGCCGCTCGTGGAAACGCCGTCGGGCGAAGTGGTGACCACGCTCCTCGATCTCTGGCGACGGCAGATCAATCGGTGATCATGTGAAGGTTGCACGTTGAAGGTTGAAGGTTGCACGTCGGACGACAACGTGTAGGGGCGCAGTGGTGCTGCGCCCGGACCGGCAGCGGGGACCAAGGCGGGAGCGGCGAGAGGCGTGAGGCAACGTAGGGGCGTAGCGGCGCTGCGCTCGGACCGGCAGCGGGGGCCAAGGCAGGGGCGGCAGCGCGCGGGGTGAACGTTGCGCGTGGGAAGGTTACAGATGGTGCAGTCATTCCGGTTCCCGAATGAGTTGCCAGGTGTAATGATTGACATAAGGAGTTATCCATGCCACACATACTCCGATGGCTTCTGATCCTGGTTCTGGTGGCGCCAGCGCTGACGGCGTGCGGCGGAAACGGCATGAGTATCGCTCCGGGCAGAAATACCGTCGAGATTAGCATTGTCTACGGCAGCGAGAAGCGCGCCTGGTTGGAAGAGATGGTCGAGAAGTTTAACGCTGCCGGTCAGAAAACGGCAGGCGGTGCGACCATTCGAGTTGTGGCGACGCCAATGGGTTCCGCCGACTCGATGAATCAAATCCTGAGCGGTGCCATCCAACCAACGATCTGGAGTCCGGCGAGCAGGATTCTATTGCCAGTCGCCAACGATGAGTGGGGCAAACGGAACAATGGCGCAACACTGGTCGATGAAAACGCACCCCTCCTGGTGCTCAGCCCCGTCGTCATCGCTATGTGGAAGCCGATGGCGGAAGTGCTTGGCTGGCCCAACAGACCGCTCGGCTGGAGCGACATCGCCGAACTGGCGGCGAGCGGCAAAACCTGGGCAGACTTCGGCAGACCTGAGTGGGGTCCGGTGCAGTTCGGTCACACCCATCCCGACTACTCGAACAGCGGGGTGTCGACCATTATTGCGCTCTGTTATGCTGCTGCTGGCAAGACGCGCGGATTGACTGTTGCCGATGTGCAGGATCCGAAGGTTGCGAAGTTCGTGCGCGACGTCCAGAGCGGCGTCATCCACTATGGAGAAAGCACCGGTTTTTTCGCCGACCAGATGTTCAACCGGGGACCAGGGTATCTCTCGGCTGCCGTGTTGTACGAGAACCTGGTGATCGAGTCCTACGACCGCAACCGCTATCCTTCCGTCTCGCTGCCGGTTGTCGCCATTTACCCGAAGGAGGGCACATTCTGGAGCGATCACCCGTATGCCGTGCTGAATGCGCCCTGGGTGAGCGCCGAACAGCGCGAGGCAGCGGACGTGTTCCTGCGCTATCTGCTTGATCGCCCACAGCAGGAACTTGCGCTGCGCTACGGCTTTCGCCCCGCCAGCACCGATGTGCCGGTCGGCGCACCGATTACGCCGGAGAACGGTGTCGATCCACAGCAACCGCAGACGCTGCTCGACGTGCCTCGTCCCGATGTGTTGAACGCCATTCGCGCCATCTGGACGCAGAATAAGAAGCAGGTTGATGTAATGGCAGTGCTCGATGTGTCCGGCAGCATGGAAGATGAAGCCCGCCTGGAACAGGCAAAAGAAGCGCTGCGCACTTTTGTCGAGCAGTTGCAGGACGACGATGGATTTGGTTTGACCATCTTCAGTGATAGTGCAACTGTTCTGACACCTGTTTCTCCCATCGGACCAAAGCGCGCCGAGATACTCAATCGCATTGCAGGGCTAACACCGCGCGGCGGCACGCGCCTGCTTGATACTATCGTCGAGGCGTATCAGGAAATGAGCGCCTCACCGTCGGGTCAACGCATTCGTGCGGTCGTGGTGTTGACCGATGGGCTAGACAACAAGAGCCAGCGTAATGTGCAAGACGTGCTCAATCTGCTCAGGCAGGACCGTGAGGGGTACAGTATCAAGGTGTTCACCATTGCGTTCGGCGGCGATGCTGATGTAAACTTGCTGAAGGAAATCGCTGAAGCAACCGGTGCAAAGAGTTACGTCGGCAAACCGGGAGAACGCGGCAATATTGAACGTGTTTACCAGGACATTGCAACGTTCTTCTGAGAATAGAACACGGATCGGCACGGATGCGACGGATTGGAACGGATGGGGATGACTTTGAACATATATCCAGCATAGCCCGCACAGGCGGGCTTCGCCCCATGTAGCCGAGGGCTTATGGTCTTTAAATCCGGTATAGCCCGCGCAGGCAGGCTTCGCCTTGGATAGCCGAGGACTTTAGTGCCTATCCGAAAAACTGCGACTTCCTCGCCTGTGGCTTGATCGCCTTGCGTGCTGTTGGGTTATTCGGATAGGCTCTTAGTCCGACGGCATGGGCAAATACTGGTTTTTATTCTCAATCTTCATTAGCCCTACGGCCAGTTCGATGTACTGGATTATAGCGGTTTTCATAGAGGTTGAACCTGTCGGGCAAGGTTGAACACTTCCTGAACGACCGCAATCACCGTCGCGTGCCCCCGCGCAGCGACCGAAATGAATTTCGGTCTACACTCTGCCGAAAGCGATTGTCTGGCGCGACACGGAAATGCTATCATGCTCAATCTTATCAGCCTCACAGACAGAACGTATTTGAGGTTGCACCTATGAACTCTATGACCCTTCCGCTTCTTGCGGCACGCCAACCGCTGGCAATCATCGTGCTGGTCGTTGCAATCATTGCCGGGTTGACCGTGGCGCTCTGGCTGCTCCCACTCGGACTGCTGGCGTATGCACTGATGGTCTTCTTTGGCATGCGCGACCCGGTGCTGATTGATGCCGCACGTCGTCCGCCGCCGGCACCGCGCCCGCGCCTCACCAGTCCCACGTTTCGTGCGCAGATCGAGGCCATTGAACGCACTCATCAGGAGATCACCCGCAGCGCCGCGCAATCCGGTGGTCCGCTGGCGCGCCTGCTGCTCCCGATTGCCGAACAGGGGCGCGAACTGGTCGAAGAGGCATATATCCTGGCAGACAAGGGACAGATCATCGAACGTTATCTGGCATCGGTCGACCGACGCAAACTCGAGCAGGAAGTCGCTGCTATCGACCGGCAAATACAATCGACACAGGACCCATACACCCGGTCGCAACTCGAAGAAACGCGCCAGGCGCGCATGGAAAAAATCCAGAATGTGCGCGACCTCGACACCTATATCGGTCGCATTAGCGCACAGTTGCAAAACATCAGCGCCAGCCTCGACAATGTCCTGGCAGAAACGGTACGGCTGCGCACCGCCGATGCTGCCAGCGCCGACAGCACGACCAGTCAGGTGGCGCGACGCCTGGCAGATCTCAAATCCGACATGGACGCATTCCAGGCGGTGCTCGACACTGCACTGGCGCGGAGCGGCGCGATGTAGGATGAGGCACGTGGCGTATCGCCTGCACGCGCCGAATGCAGTAGGGCGGGTGCACCTGGCGATTGCCGATCTATGGCTGAGGGTGAAAGGCGACCACGTGGTGTGCTACGACGAGCATGGGGTAGCGTTCGGGGATTACGCGGCGGTAGTGCGGCAGGCGGCGGAGGCGTCGGAACAGGCGCGACGGGAGGCGGAAGCGCAGGCAGCGGAAGCGCGGGCGCGGCAGGAGGCCGAAGCGCGCGCGCAACGGGAGGCGGAGGAGCGTGCGGCGCTCGAAGCGCGGTTGCGCAACCTGGAAGCGGAACTGTGGCGATTACGCGAAGGCAACGGGACTAACGAGTGAGGATCTGCGTCAGGAGGACATCATGCGCACCATATCACTGGTTCTCCTGCTCATTGCTGGATTGGTCATCTCAGGCTGTGTCAATCCGACGGACAGAGGCGACGTGCCTGCCAACGCCGTCACCATCACTATTACCTACAGTCCTGAAAAAGATGAGTGGCTGAAGGATCGCATCGCTGCATTCAACCGCGCGCGTGAGCAGGTTGATGGACGACCGATTATCGTCGAAGGGATCAACAAATCGAGTGGCGCTGCGCGTACCGAGATCAAGAATGGACAGCTGAAGACCACCATCTGGTCGCCGTCCGCGTCGACCTGGCTGGAAGTGTTGAAATACGAGGGTGGCAATCCGAATGTCGCCGTATCGAACCGGCCCCTAGTGTTAACGCCAGTCGTGATCTCGATGTGGCGTCCAATGGCGGAAGCAATGGGTTGGCCCGACAAGTCGATTGGCTGGTCAGATATACTGGCGCTGATCGAAGACCCGCGCGGATGGGGGGCATATGGTCACCCGGAGTGGGGGCGCTTCAGTTGGGGACACACTGACCCGGAGATCAGCACGACGGCGCTCTCGACGCTGCTGGCCGAGTTCTACGCTGCGACCGGCAAACAACGCGACCTGACGGTGGCAGATATTCAGCGACCGGAGAGTCAGGAGTTCATTCGCAAACTGGGCAAAGGGATTAAGCACTAAGGCTACAATACCCTGGTCTTCAGCGAGAATATGCGGAAATTCGGGATGGGATACATCTCGGCATTTCCGATGGAAGAAGTCACGCTGATCGACTTCAACAAGAACAAAAACCCGCCGACGCCACTGGTTGCGATCTACCCGCGTGAGGGCACGTTCTGGCACGACAACCCGTTCATCATTATGGCAACCGCGTCGCAGCAGGAGCGCCAGGCGGCAGAGCGTTTCTACGACTTTCTGCTATCGGTCGAGAGCCAGC
>JAGHYV010000116.1 GCA_017743475.1 Roseiflexus sp.
ACTCCGAAACCAGCGTCCGCATCTCAAACGAACGACAGGCAATTCTCCGCTGTGCTCCGTAACACGACCAAAACTGACCGTCAGTCAGCCCCAATCATGCCAATCTTGTCGTACAACGCTAACAGACGAGCCGCGAGAGGTGAGCATGCACGCCTATCGTGTTGAGATACAGTACAGCCGGATGGTTCACCGTTTGTCTGCCATCTGCCGTTGCAAGCTGGCGAGGTTGTGGAAGCGATCATTTTGGTTCGCTTGCCACTGACGGCAACCATCGGCAGCTATTCGTTGCGTGGTACCTGACACGGCGCTCACTGTCGCCGAGCCGAGCGCTGACGGCAATCACTGGCAGCTATCCATTGCGTGGCACCCCAATCACCTATTGCGATCCAACCAAACCTATCGCAGAGTCCGATTGGGAAGCCACGCAGTGATCATCCTCGACACTATCTGGATGTGGCGCCATAGGACGCATACCTGAGAAAGTCCTATGCTGCGCTAATCCCCGCTATCGCCGAATGCCGCCACCACCGGAGTGCCCGCTTCATGGCGCGGCAGCGCCACCGAAATGATCCCGGCTGCCAGCACGAAGGCGACAGCGAACCAGAGACAACCGACCAGTCCCCAGATCTGATACACCGCGCCAGAAAGCACAGTTCCCGCCAGGCGTCCCATAGCATTCGCCATGTAATAGAACCCGACCCCCATTGCTGCTTTATCGCTCTCGGTGTAGGCGAGAATGAGATAGGAGTGCACCGAAGAGTTCATGGCGAAGATAATGCCGAACGCAATCAATCCGGCGACGACGACCAGGGTCGGCTCGATGCCACTGGAAAGCGCCACTGCGATGCCAGCCGGGAACGCCGCCAGAACGAATGCCAGCCACATCGCCGTCTGACCGTCCGGCACGCTGCCGTGCGCGATGCCTGCCTCATCGACCTGCATCCGGCGCTTGATCACTTCTGGCGCTGATGCCTGAATAAACCCATAGCCAATGACCCAAATCGCCAGGAACCCACCAACCTGCCAGAAGTTCCAGCCAAGGACGGTGTAGAGAAAGACCGGCAGACCGACGACGAACCAGACGTCGCGGGAAGCAAAGAGGAATACCCGCGCTGCTGCCAGAAGGTTGACGGCACGGTTGTGCGAAAACATCTGGCGGAACTTCGCCTTCTTGTTGGCTTTGCCAAGGTCGCCGCGCATCAGGATAGCAGTAACAACCAGCGCCGTAATGACCAGCCCTGCCAGAATGAAGATAGCGGTGCGAAACCCTACCAGGAAAAGGAGCAGTCCGCCGACAAAAAAGCCCACACCTTTTAGCGCGTTTTTCGAGCCGGTCAGTATCGCCACCCACTTGAAAAGGGTTGATTGCGCGTCCTCGGCGACGATCAGTTTGATGGCACTCTTGCTGCTCATCTTGGTCAGGTCTTTGGCGATACCGGAGAGCGCCTGCGCTGCCATGACATACGGAACGGTCAACCATGCAGCGTCGGGGAGCGCCAGCATGCTCAGGGCAACAAACTGAACGCCAAGACCGGAGAAGAGGGTGCTCTTGAGCCCCATGCGCGCAGCCAAGTAGCCACCGAACAGGTTGGTGATGACGCCGAAAATCTCGTAGAACAGGAACAGCATCGCCACCTGAAAGGGCGTATAGCCGAGCTGGTAGAAGTAGAACAGCACCAGCATACGGAGCGCGCCATCGGTGATCGTATCCGCCCAGTACGCGCCCGTCACCAGAATGTAGTTGCGCAGATCGCCCGATGCTGTCCGTGGTGCTGCAATATCAGCGGTTGCCACGGTTCCTCCTTGCTGCGGTTCAACTTTCAACTTTCAACGTTGAACGTTGCAACATTCAACGTTACAACGTTCAACCTTCAACCTTATTCCAGCGACAGCGCCACCTTCCGCGCCAGTTCGACATACCGGTTCGCGTAGCCCCATTCGTTGTCGTACCAGGCGAAGATCTTCACCTGGGTGCCGTTCGTGACCATGGTTGAGGGACCGTCGATAATTGCCGATCGCGGGTCGTCCTTGAAATCGACAGAGACGAGCGGGCGATGCTCAAACCCCAGGATGCCAGCCAGCGGACCTTCGGCTGCGGTGCGGAGCAGCGTATTGACTTCGGTAACTGTGGTCGGACGCCGCACCTCGAAGACACAGTCGGTAAGCGAGGCATTGAATAGCGGCACACGCACGGCAATGCCGTCGAGTTTGCCTTGCAACTCCGGGAAGATCAGCCCAATAGCGGTCGCCGAACCGGTCGTCGTCGGGATTAGCGAGAGACCGGTGGCACGTGCCCGGCGCAGATCCTTATGGGGTGTATCGAGGATGCTCTGCGTATTGGTGGCATCATGGATCGTCGTGATCATACCGTGAACGATGCCAATCCCCTCGTGGATAACCTTGACAACCGGCGCTAAACAATTGGTGGTGCAGGAGGCAGCAGTCAGGATGTGGTGCTCGTTAGGGTTGTACCAGTGATCGTTCACCCCCATCACGATATTCAGCGCACCGTCTTTAATCGGTGCAGCAACAATAACCTTCCGAACGCCCGCATCAAAGTAGGGTTGCAACGTCTCACGAGTGCGGAACTTGCCAGTAGCTTCAAGCACGATATCGACCCCAGCTGCGCGCCAGGGAACCGCCCCTGGTTCTTTGATGCTGCTGTACCCGATAGGAATGCCATCAATGATCAGTTGACCATTCTCAGTCTGAATATCGCGTTGCCAGCGCCCGTGAACCGAGTCGAATTCCAGCAGGTGCGCAGCAGTTTCAACCGGTCCGCCAATCTCGTTGATATGGGCAACGGTTATGTCGGTCCAGCCCCACATCGCGCGTAGCGCCAGGCGCCCGATCCGACCGAATCCATTAATACCGATTCGCACAGCCATAGGTTCGTCTCCGCTCTTCTCGCTCAAATTATCGCATCACTGCCTGTTCACGTTGTTCACGCTCGATCAGGATCTGAAGGTAGCGAATACGCGTTGCCAGGATGGTTGCGGCCTGATGGAACGCACGTCGCCTTTCCATCTCGTCTTCAACCGCTGCCGGATCCGGAATGCTCCAGTGAATGGTATCCTTCGCTCCCGGAAAAACAGGGCATGCCTCGCGTGCACGATCGCAAACGGTGATAACGTAGTCGAACGTTTGATCGATAAGCTCGTTGTAGTGTTTGGAACGCTGGTTGCGAATATCGACGTTCATTCCATCCATCGTCTCGATAGCCAGCGGATGCACACTGTCCGGCTGGCTTCCGGCGCTGAACGCTTCAATCTCGCCACGACTGAAGGTGCGCAATATCCCTTCCGCCATCTGTGATCGCGCGCTGTTGTGGGTGCAGAGGAACAGAACGCGCGGTTTTGTACGCCGCACCGTCTCCTCTTCCACCCCGGTGATCGCCTGCACCAGCGCCGGATGGATTAACCGACCGGCGGTAAGATACCGATTTTGCATCTGATCCAGGTCAAGATGGTAGTACATCTCGCCGGGATGAACATCGCTGGCGCGCGAGACGACCAGTCCGGCGGATTGCAGGTCAGCGAGAGCGGCAGCGACGGTTTCAGCAGGTTGTTTGATCGCAGTGCTCAGCCCAATCAACCGTTCATCGCTCCGTGCCAGCCTGGCAATCACGGCAAGGCGCGTTGCATCGCCGAGCACGCGGAAGAAAGCGGCGGCATCGTTCAGTGTGGCGTCCATGATCCTCTCCTCTCGGCTCATATCAGTTTGCATTGATAGAAACCATCGACAACAGATCGAGCAACCCCGCGACGCGCACGCGCAATTCATCACGGGCTGCACGGAATGCAGCCAGGCGTTCAGACTCATCCCCTGATGCCGTGACCGGATCGGGGATGCTCCAGTGCAGGCGAAGCGGTGCGTGGAGCGTAGCGGCGCATTCCTCGCGCGCGAGATCACACACAGTTACCACGATTGCGGGTTCAGGCGCAGCAACATCGGCAAGCCCTTTCGCCTGTTGATACCCAATGTCGATACCTGCCTCCGCCATAACCTGCACTGCCAGCGGTTGCACCGCAGTGGGAAAGGTTCCGGCGCTGCGCGCAACCACGCGCCCGCCACTCAGGTGCCGCAGCCACGCTTCGGCAATCTGTGAGCGCGCGCTGTTGTGGGTGCAGACGAACAGCACTGGACCGGTGATGACCGCTGGCAGAGCGGTATGTCCGAGCGCCAGTGCACTGCCAATCGCCTGCCACTGCTGCTGCAACGCGGCAAGATCCAGCGCGTAGTACAGCACCCGTCCATCGGCGTCACTCCGGTGGGTGCGCACCAGGCGCGCCTGGCGGAGAATGCCGAGATGGTAGGAGACTAGGTTCTGTGGCAGATCGAGCCGCTCGCAGAGTTCGCCTACCTGCCGGTCGCTCCAGCGCAGTTCCCCAATCAGACGCCAGCGCGTCTCGTCGCTGAGAAGTCGCAATGCTTCCGGCATTGGCGGCGCTGATAGGTGGTGATGGTTGATGCCTGTCATTTCCGGCGCCTGTGTGTTTCCCTACTAGAAATGAGTATAGCAGAGAACGGGAAAAATATCAATGCGAATTGATAAATCCTTTTGGAATTACACCGACAGCGCCGTTTTCAGGCGCGCGACCGAATCGATCAATGCTTCGTCGGTGTCGCGCCCAAAGCCGCCCGATTTAGGAACGCCGCCAATTTCGAGGATGGCTGCGCCACAGTATCCGCGTGCTGTAAGGTCACGGAAACGGGCGGCGAAGTCGATGCTTCCCTGTCCGATCGGCAGGTGGTGGTTGACTGCCGGTAGCGGGGTGTCGGAGACGTGCAGCAGGGTCATGCGCGGCGCAAGGTCGATCCAGTCGCCGAGTTCGTCGGGCGGCGTGTGGTTCAGGTCCCAGACGAACCCCAGGTCTGGAACAGCTTCCAGTGCTGTCGTGATTGATCGAATGTTGGCGAAGAGCGGCACATCGGGTTCATTGTGTTCGAGCGCAAGGGTAAAGCCGTGGGTGCGCGCCAGGTTGACACCCGCGCGCAGGTGATCGATCAGCATGTCTTCCAGGGCGCGCAGTTCATCTCTGCTTAGAGGAACTGCTGGTGCGAAGTGCCAGTGGACGTGGCGGATCGCCAGTGCGTTGATAGCGGGTAGATTGGCGCTCAGAACATCGAGTGGCGTGGCACCGGATTGGGTGCGTCCATCGGAAAGCAGGCGCACAACGATTTCCATGACGGCGTGCATGGTGTGCCTGGCGAGGATCTCGCCAATGGCTTCCGGTGAAGCACCAAGGTAGGTCTCATCGATGCCGCGTTCACGTCCGTGGATCTGGATGTACGTACATCCCAGGCGTTGCGCAAAGGCGATCTCCTCTGTTGCCGGTCGCCAGTTGATCGGGAAAAGGCGCGCATTGATGCCAATGGCTATCGGTTGTCTGATCTGGTTCATAGACGGTTGCGCCCATTCTTTTGCTACGGTATGTGCAGTGTTCTGGATGGTGGCGTTGTCCTGATTGGAACTTCATGCTCAAAAATTGCCGCTATTGTGCGTCGCGCCACGTCGTCCCAGCGACAGTTTTCCAGCACCCAGGCGCGTCCGCGCGCTCCGAGTGTGCGTCGCAGCGCACGGTTTTCCAGCAACAGGTCGAGCGCAGCAGCGAACCCGGCAAATCCGTCGAAACTCAACCCGCCGCCACTGGCTTCGACAGCTTCACGGGTGACGTCGCAGTGGGCGTTGACCAGTGCTGGCACTCCCTGCAACCACGATTCCATCAGCACAATCGAAAAACTCTCGTAGGTTGATGGTTGAATGAAGACATCGGCGGCAGCGTAGGCGTCGTGACGCTCTTGAATGTCGACGTCGCCCAGATCGAGGACGATGGGGCGCAGCGGCGCCGGTATCTCCACCGGGTCGCGCCCAG
The DNA here is from genome assembly GCA_017743475.1 of Roseiflexus sp. Classification (GTDB taxonomy): domain Bacteria; phylum Chloroflexota; class Chloroflexia; order Chloroflexales; family Roseiflexaceae; genus Roseiflexus. Next base: position 5,877 of record JAGHYV010000116.1, read on the forward strand.
TCAGCACCAGGGTCAGCGGTGTTCCGCGCCGCGCCCAGTATTCGCGCAGATACATGAGGAGCATTGGGAAGTTCTTTGAGGTGTCGCGTCGACCGGCATAGCGTAGAACTGCTCCGCGCAGCCCATGCCGTCGGCGAAATGCATCGCCGTCGCCGCGCGGCGTCAGGTCGATCCCTTCGCCTGCCGTTATCACGCGATCAGGGGGAAGGTCGTAGAGACGGAGGGCGAGTGCACGTTCAGCGGGACTGTTGGCAAGCACGCGCCGGGTATGACGGAACATCCAGCGGTAGGTCGTGTAACGGGCATATGGTTCGTCGTGCAGGCAGGGGATCAGATAGCCGCGATCTCCTGCCAGCATAGTTCCCCAGAATGTGGTCGGAAACGGATAAGGAATGAAAAGGAAGCGCCGTTTGTTGCGTTCGGCAGCGATTGCGTCGAGCAGCGCATCGCTCGATACGAGTGATGCCAGCAGACGCCGTTCGTGATCCGGGAAGGAGTTCCAGTCGGCAGGCAATCCGACGCGCTGAACTGCCGCCGGAACGTATGGTTCGTGGGGAGCGGGGCGCGGTGGTGTGATCGGGAAACGTTGCACCGATACGCCATCGACGACGTCGGCACCGGTACGGTAGTGTGGAACCGGCAGGCTGAAGGAATCACGTCCGTCGGTGCTCCACACTTCAACTGGCGCACCGAGGGCGTGCAGGGCTGCAGCGAGCTGGCGCGCCTGTGTCTCAGCGCCGCCCGCGGTGTCAGGACCGAACCATGGGACGACAATGGTGATGATGTCGGCCATAGCGGTTGGCACGTAATCTTCGTATTCGCTGGCGGGAAGCCCGGAGGGCAGCGACGTTGGCGCGCAGAGCGGCATCGATGCGGATCAGACTATGCAATGCGCTGGTCAATGCCTGATTGGCTGCATTTTGCTGCTCGACAATCGGGTTGATCAGCCAGCGCAGGTACTGACGAACGATGCGGTTGTGCAGCGCGACCAGTTTTTCGATGAAGGTGTGCCCAGTGAGTTTCCAATGTGCGCTGACCTGCTGGCACGACTGTGTCTGGGTCAGGGCGTTGTGCAGTTCCAGTTCAATGAAGCGCGCTGGAGGTTCTGTGGCAGCACGCGCGCGCACCTGTGCCATTAGTTCGTCATAGGTCGGCGGTTCAGGGGGGTCTTCATCGGCGCCCTGCATACCGTTCGCTGCTTCGACAGCCGGATCGTCCGCATCGTTCTCTGCATCTGCGTCTGTGGTTGCGCCGGGCTGCATTGGGGCGCTGGCTTCCTGTTGGTCCGCCACCTGGTCTGCCAGTTCCAGATACGCTTCAGCAAGCAGGCGCAGCGTGCGTGCAGCAGCATCGTTGAACGCATTCTGCTGTTCGACAATCGGGTTGATGTACCAGCGCAGGTAACGCCGTACCACCTTATTGACCAGTGCAATGGCCTTCTGTGGCAATGTGCGTCCGGTAATGGGCCAGTGGGCACTGACCACGCGCGTGATCTCGATGTCGTCGAGGCTGCGTTGCAGTGCGCGGTGCAATGGGTCGTCGATGATCCGCTGGCGCGTCATGCGTTGGGCGCGCACAGCTGTGCGCAATTGATCGAGAATAGCGGCAATCTCCGGCGCGCTATCAGGCTGGTGTGAGTTAGCGGTCATGGAACGTATGCACCTCGATACTCAGGTGTGTGATGCAATCCGGCACCTTCTCGATCCCCTGAAAAAGCGTCTCGGCAAGGGTGTGGGGGGAAGGTCGGACCGGTGAAAAAAACAGGTGGCTCGCGTACGGGCTGTCGCTGGCGCCGAACCCCGGCGCAACCGGCTGAACGTCTGGCGCAGCGCTTAGCGCGCTGACCCACGCATGTTCCAGACGCACGGGGCAGGCGATGACCCATGCTTCTTCCAGTTCTCCATGTTCGCGCAGGTAATCGATATGCCAGTGTCGGCGCGTTTTCCGTCGTTTTGCATGATACGCCAGGCGCGCTGGCAACCTGCCGGGACCGAAAGCGCTACCAATGTACAGGTAATATCCGGCAGGAAAGTCCAGCGCACCGAGTTTTCCGACTGGCAAACCAGTGACATCACGGTCGAGCCGTAGCATAAGCAGATACGTTCCCCTCGCTGGCATACGTGCTTCCCCCCCCCCGGTTGACCGCAGCACAACGAGGGAGACGGTTGCTTCTGCAGGTGTGCTTCATTCGTCTGCAATCGCTGCCCATTCATCGTACCGCACTTCCAGGGTTTCTTGCAACTCGACTATTTCGACGCCAAGAGCGGTCACCTGCGGAACATCGCCAGCGATGCTTGCAGTCTGCAATGCTTCTTCGAGATGACGAAGTTTTGCTTCGAGACCAGCAATTTCCTCTTCCAGCGCTACCAGACAGCGCTGGCGACGACGTTCGTTCCGCTCCTGATGCACGTATTTGCGCGCGTGCCGGGTGGATTGTGGAGCAGGGTGCGACTCAGGCGCCGAGACGCGGGATCGGACCGGTTATGAAACGTTAGCTGGCGCTGCAGCGTCGCGTGCAGCGCAATACTCGGAGTACGTGCCGTCGAAAACCTCAATGGCGCTATCATACGCCATCCAGATCGTATCGGCGACGGCATCGACGAAGTAGCGGTCGTGCGATACAAAGAGCGCCGTGCCATCATACCCATTCAGCACCGTTTCGAGCGCCTCGCGCGCATCAATGTCGAGGTGGTTCGTCGGCTCGTCGAGCGCCAGCAGATTTCCCCCGAGCGGCATTAAGTGCCAGCGCCGCTCTGCCACGTTCTACCCCGGAAAGATCGGCAATACGCTTGTAGACATCGTCGCCGCTGAAGAGGAAGCGCCCCATCAGTGTACGCGCCTCGGTTTCTTTCATTTCTGGTCGAATGCGGCGGATCTCGTCGAGCACGGTCTGATCCATGCGCAGCCCTTCGTGCGCCTGCGCGTAGTAGGCGAGCCGGACATTGTTTCCCAGTCGTATGCGCCCGCTCAGCGGTGGCAGTTCACCAACAATCATGCGTAGCAGCGTCATCTTCCCGCACCCATTCGGTCCTATGAGCGCCACGCGCTGCCCGTGCCAGATTTCGAGGTCGGGAATGCGCAGCAACTCCACGCGACCGGCGTTGTTCTGACCGTTGTGCGGGTGCGCGTATCCCACGGTCAACCCTTCGATCTTCAGCACCAGATCGGCGCTGCGCGTCGTGGCGTTGAGTTTGAAGGTGATCTTCTTCTGCTGATCTGGGCGGGTGATCAGCCCTTCGGTGCGCCCTGAACGTCCCTGCCAGCCTTCCTTCAACCGCTCCAGGCACCGTTCGCGCCCGCGTGCCTGCTTGCTGAGCTGGCTGTTCTTGAAGCGCCGGATGAAGTCTTCGGTGCGGGCGATCTCTTCCTGCTGCGCGCGGTACTGCTTCAGTTGCAGTTCGAGGTGGGCGGCTTTCAGTTCCAGGTAACGCTGGTACGGCGCAGAATAGTCGCCGTTGAGACGATTGAACGCCAGATCGAGGGTGCGGGTTGTCACCCGGTCAAGGAAGTAGCAGTCGTGCGAAACAACGATCAGCGTGCCGTCTCTATCGCGTAGAAAGCGTTCGAGCCATTCGAGCGCTGCCAGGTCGAGGTGGTTGGTCGACTCATCGAGCAGGAGAACATCGGGGTCGGACAGGAGCGCAGCGGCGAGCGCAGTGCGGGTTTTCTGCCCGCCGCTGAAACGTGCAACCGGTTCGTGGCGTTGCGCTGCGGTAAACCCCAATCCGCTCAGGATCATGTTGATCCGCCGGTCGATTGATAGCCGCCAGCGTGCTCGAAGCGGTGCAACACCTCGCTGTAGCGCGTCATCAACCGGTCATGATTGGGATGACGGACGTCTGTGAGCGCAGTTTCGAGCGCAGTGATCTCATCGCGCAGCGCATTGAGATAATCAAGCGAGGCGTGCATTTCTTCGAGCAGTGTGCGTTGTGTGACGAAGCGCGCTTCCTGTGCCAGATACGCCAGCCGTGTGCCGCGCGCCAGGTGAACGCTCCCGCCGGTTGCCGATTCCTGACCGGCAATGATGCGCAGCAGGGTGCTTTTGCCCGCGCCGTTAACGCCGACGATCGCCGCTTTGTCGCCGCGCACGATCTGGAAACTAACGTCGCGGAAGACCAGTTCGGCGCCGTAGTATTTGGTCAAACCGCTGACAGTGATGATCGACATGTCCTGTTTTCCTGCCTGCTGCGCGGTTTGCGCCAGCGCTTACGGGGGTGTTCCTGTCACAAAAACCGCTCCGGCGGTGTTTCAGGTATGATTATAACAAACTGCAACGCCAGGAACATGGCAGTAAGGGCAGGCGACCGGCATATGGCGGATCACGAAAGCGACCAGACGCTCCTCGAACGGCTCAGGCAGGGTGATGAGTCGGCGTTCAACAATCTGTTCGTGCGCCATTATGCGGTAGTCTACCGGGTTGTGTATGGTCTGACGGGAACGCGGGAAGCCGCAGAGGACGCAGCGCAGGAAACCTTTCTCGCTCTCTACCGGCGTCCGCCTGCTCCTGATCAACCGCTGCGGCCATGGCTCTGCCGTGTCGCGCTGAATACTGCGCGCAATGCGCTGCGTGCCGAACGGCGTGATGCGTTGCGCGTCGAACGAGCGGCGCTGGATGTCGTTGCTGCTGGTGAACTAGCGGAGGCAGTCGAGCGCGCCGAAGAGCGTGATCGGGTGCGCGCCGCGCTTGCCACCCTGCCGCAACGCCAGGCGCGTCTGCTTCTTTTGCGTCACGCGGGGTTGTCGTACGCCGAAGTTGCTGCCGCGCTCGATCTTGCACCCGGTTCGGTCGGAACGTTGCTCGCCCGTGCCGAACGCGCATTTGCTGAGGCGTATGCGCGCTGTATCTCGACTGGTGCGGCAGATCGGTCTGTTGGAAAGCAGGTGCAGTTATGACCGGATGCTACGACGACGGCGCATTGCGCGCCGGATTGGATGGTGAACTCTCGGCGGAGGCGTTGCTCGCGCAGCAGGAGCACCTTGCCGTCTGCGCCGCGTGTCGCGCGCGCCGGGCGGAACTGCACGCGCTGTCGGAGCGGACGGCGCTGCTGTTGCACTCACCGCCGCCAGATGTCCTCACAGCGCTGGCTGCGTTGCGCCCTCGTATCGACCGTGAGCGATCAGCATCTGCTGTCGGTCGTTCACTGTACCGTCAATCATCGCAAAGGAGTATTTCCATGACCTCGACACGAGTATGGCGTCCCTGGATGGGATGGGCGGCTGCGCTAGCAGTCGTTGTTGCGCTGCTGGCATTTCCACCAGTGCGCGCTGCTGCCGATCAACTGCTGAACATTTTCCGCGTCCAGAATGTGGTGTTCGTTCCTGTCTCACGTGAACGGATGGAGCAGTTGCAGCAACTCAACTTCGACGGCGAAACCCTGTTCGTCACACCGCCGCAGCAGACCAGCGGCTCGACAGAGATGCGCAGGGTGGCGTCGCTCGACGAAGCGGCGGCGCTCGTCGGGTTCACGCCAGCTCAGCCCGGTCTGTCGCGTCCAATCACGCAAACCGAGTTCGCTGTCTCCGACCGCGCAACCTTCGAGTTTCAGGTGAACGTCGAATCGGCGCGTGAACTGCTCCGTCTTGCCGGTGTGAATGATGTTGTGCTGCCGGACGCGCTCGGCGCCGCGCCAATCGTTGCTGTGATGTCGCCTGCAGTGATCGCCCGGTATGCCGGCGATGGGTATGAGGTGATGCTGGTGCAGGGCGTCAGTCCGCAGGTCACGCTTCCCAGCGGTGTAGAGATGCAGCAGTTGGGGTACGCCGCTCTGCGGATGCTCGGCATGGATGCGCGCCAGGCAGCGACACTGGCAGCTCAGATCGACTGGCGCACCACGCTGGTCTTTCCCTTCCCGGCGGATATTAACTCGCTGCGGCAGGTGTCGGTCGGTGGGTCGCCTGGTCTGCTCGTGAGCGGGCAGGAACGTGGTGAGGGGTATCAAAGCCTCTACTGGCAGCGCGGCGAGCGGTTCTACGTCCTGTCGGGACGTGGTTTGTCCACCGACGCATTCCTGGCAGCGGCGGAGTCGGTAAGGTGAGGTTCAGGCGCTCTGCTAACTGCCGGAATTGTGCGCCTGATACGGTTATGCGGGCGAGATGCCCGCGTACCCGGGACGCGCGCCTGATACGGTTATGCGGGCGAGACGCGCGCGTACCCAGGACGCGCGCCTGATACGGTTATGCGGGCGAGACGC